>JACPVY010000456.1 GCA_016197345.1 Burkholderiales bacterium | reverse complement strand
CACGGACGAAATGTTGCTCTGTCTGGTCTAGCGCGCTGATTTGCTTCCACAGATCGGGCAAAGCCATTTCTTCGGCGATGGTTTTGACAGGGAGATTGGCTGCATCTGGCGCTAATGGCACCACGCCTGCGGCACCGACTGCACACAAGGTCAGTACGATAGCGGTTGAAGCGACGATGCGATTTTTGCGTTGGTGGTGGGTCGCTGCATCTAGCGCTGGCCCATGTTCATCTGCATTTTGCGCATGTAGAGGCGAGCTTCCAGCACGCGCACTCAGGAATTTATTTATAGGCTTCATGCAATCAGTTAGAATTTAACGCTGGCCCGAATTTGAATTCGATTTGTTGTTTTTTTGTCAGCGAGAAGATTGATCGAGTCGTGGATTATAACAAAGCAATTCAAAAACGCTTCATTATTTGGCACATTTTCATTTCATTGGTATGACGATACATGGATAACACCTCGCAAAAAGCAGCCGCGACCACAGCTCTTCCCCTCTCTGACCGCGTCCTAGAAGCCCTCGCCATCACCAAACGTGGCGTTGACGAATTACTTATCGAACAAGAATTTGCACAAAAGCTTGCACGTTCTGAGCAATCTGGCAAGCCCCTACGCATCAAACTCGGCCTCGACCCTACCGCACCTGATCTACATCTCGGCCACACCGTGGTCCTCAACAAGATGCGCCAGCTGCAAGATTTGGGCCATACCGTGATTTTCCTCATCGGTGACTTTACGTCGATGATTGGCGACCCTTCCGGTCGCAACGCTACCCGCCCACCACTGACGCGTGAGCAAATCGAAGAAAACGCAAAAACCTACTTCGCCCAAGCGTCATTAGTCCTCAATCCAGAAAAAACCGAGATCCGCTATAACTCCGAGTGGTCAGACACCTTGGGCGCACGCGGCATGATCCAATTGTCGTCACGCTACACGGTGGCGCGCATGATGGAGCGCGACGATTTCACCAAACGCTTCAAAGCAGGCACCCCCATTTCGGTGCATGAATTTCTCTATCCTTTGATGCAAGGTTATGACTCGGTCGCATTAAAAGCCGATTTGGAATTAGGCGGCACGGATCAGAAATTCAACTTGCTAGTGGGCCGTGAATTGCAAAAAGATTATGGTCAAGAGCAGCAATGTATTTTGACCATGCCTTTGCTAGAAGGCTTGGATGGCGTCGAAAAGATGTCCAAATCGAAAAACAATTACATCGGCATCACAGAAGCACCTAGCATGATGTTTGGCAAGATAATGAGTATTTCCGATGTGATGATGTGGCGCTACTACGAATTGCTATCGTGGTGCTCATTAGAAACCTTGGCGCAATACAAACGCGAAGTCGCAGAAGGTAGAAACCCACGCGATATCAAAGTGGCGCTAGGGAAAGAAATCGTCACGCGATTTCACAATGCCCAAGCCGCTGATGATGCGCTGGCTGATTTCATCAATCGTTCCAAAGGCGGCATTCCTGACGATATGCCAACAGTACAAGTTGCTGGCGCACCGATAGGCATTGGTCAATTGCTGAAGCAATCGGGCTTGTGTGCCTCGACTGGCGAAGGCTTGCGCATGATAGATCAAGGCGGCGTGCGTATCGACAGTGAAGTGGTTAGCGACAAAGGCTTGAAAATCGAAGCTGGCAACTTTGTTTTGCAGGTCGGCAAACGTAAATTCGCCCGTATTGATCTCGTCGCATGATCGCGCTATTGCAACGCGTGAGCCACGCTAGCGTAGTCGTGGGCGGCGAAGAAATTGGTCGCATCGGCCACGGTTTAATGGTGTTGGTGTGCGCGGAACGGGAAGATAGTGAGCAACAGGCTGACGCCTTACTGAACAAATTGCTTAGCTATCGCGTGTTTTCTGACGACGCAGGCAAGATGAATCGTAGCGTGCAAGATGTCGCTGGCGGCTTATTGCTGGTGCCGCAATTTACGCTAGCGGCGGATACCAATTCCGGCACCCGTCCCTCATTTACGCCCGCGGCCAAGCCGGAAGATGGTTTGCGCTTGTTTCAATATTTTGTTGAAAAGGCCAAAGCTAGGCACCCGCAGGTGCAGACTGGCCAATTTGGTGCAGATATGCAAGTGTCATTGACGAACGATGGCCCGGTCACGTTTTGGTTGCAGACCAAGGCTAAAGCCTAATTGTTCCACGGTCGAGACCAGCGAAAACTTGCGATACATCTCGAT
>JACPVY010000455.1 GCA_016197345.1 Burkholderiales bacterium | reverse complement strand
TGCGATGGCCTCAAGTCTGCTGTCGTATCCCCTCTTTATGCTATGGAGCAAACCATGCAAAAAACCAAAAAATTCGCACGTCTGATGTTCTTGAGTGGAATCGGTGCATTCAGCCTAATGAGCACGCCGCTATACGCCCAATCCTCACTGGTTCCCGATATGGGGAAATTGACGGCAACGGGTGGCGTGATTCAAGTCGAAGGGGCGGGTGGTGGTGGTCTCACGCCGTGGGCCTTGATCACTGGTTATGGTACCCGCGATAGCTATGGCGCGAATGTGCATTACACCCAAGCCAATACCCAAGATTACTCGTTGAAAACCTATGGCGTCGCGCTAGGGATCGCTGATCAGGTGGAATTTTCACTGGCTAAGCAAGAATTTACGGGTAGCTTAGCGCCATTGAATGCGCTCAAGCTGCGGCAAGATATTTTCGGCGTGAAAGTCAGAGTGTATGGCGACGCGGTGTATGACCAAACGGGGATGATGCCGCAAATTGCCGTCGGCGCAATGTTCAAGCGCGATTCGGATATCGGCGGCCTAGGTGCGCTTGGCATCACCAATGTCAAGCAATTAGGGGCAAAAAACGATAGCGGCGTTGATTACTATGTCTCTGCCACCAAGATTTATCTGGCGCAAAGCCTGTTGCTGAACGCGACGGTGCGTTTAACCAAGGCCAATCAAATGGGTTTGCTCGGGTTTGGCGGTGATAAAAAAGATTCCTACCAAGCGCAATTTGAAGGATCAGCGGCGTATTTGATCAACCGCAAATTGGTGGTTGGCGCGGAATATCGCAGCAAACCGCGCAATCTCGGCGTCGATAACGAGAAAGACTATTACGACGTGTTTCTCGCCTATTTCCCGACCAAAAATCTTTCAGTGACTGCGGCCTATGTCAATTTAGGCGATATCACGATCTTTAATCCGAAAAAGCAAACTGGCTGGTATTTGTCGCTGCAAGCGGGTTTTTAAGCTGGCTCAGCTTACCTCGCTTCACCGCACACTCACGATCAAAGGAGTTCATCATGCAGCGAATCGTTAAAACGAGATTGAAGCAGTTTGCTTGCGCCGTGATATTTGCGAGCACTTGCCTAGCCACGCAGGCACAAAGTCAGGCAGCGGGCGATAGCTTGTATCAAAGCTTGGGGCAAAAAGAAGGAATAGATAAAATCGTCGCCGACTTTATTCCCTTGATCCAAGCCGATAGCCGCATCGCGCGCTTCTTTGAAAAATTAGACAAACCGCATTTTGCAGGCTTGCTGAGCGCGCAATTGTGCCAAGTTGCGGGTGGGCCATGCAAATACGAAGGTAAGGACATGTATATCGCCCATGATGAAATGGGGGTTTCGTTAGCCCACTTCAACGCCTTGGCCGAAGACTTGCAAATTGCGATGGAGAAAAACAATATTTCGTCGTCGGCCAGCAATCAATTAGTGGCCAAGTTAGCGCCGCTACAGCGGGCGATTGTCAAAAAATAGTGTCCCCTACGGTGGGTATTTCGTCGGGTAGTAGGATTGACGGGGTAATAGGATGCTCAAAAAATAGCCGCCACGATGCTGGTTCGTGGCGGCTAAATTGTTGCTACGCCCCTAGC
>JACPVY010000344.1:825-1944 GCA_016197345.1 Burkholderiales bacterium | reverse complement strand
ATAGTTCGGTTGATAACGTCGATATTCGCTATGCCGATCACTTCACGAAAGGTGATTTGGATTTGGTGTATGGCGTGACCATGCATAACGCGCCGACGGTGCAAGATGTGTGGAATACGATCCCAGCCTGGAGCTATCCATACCAAGGGCCGAAAGTCGCCACGAACGGCATGGGACCAGCTTCGACGTTTATCGAATCCGGGGCGCGTGTGGTTGGTATTGGTGCCTATGGTTATTTGAATAATTCCTACTATGGCGAAATCTCGCTATATCGCACGGCAGACCAAATGTTTTCTATTTTGCGTGCTGGCAATACTGTCAATCCGGGTGATGCGGTAGCGCTATCTGGCCTCAATCCGTACTGGCGCTTTGCGTATAGCAAAAGCTGGGGCGATCATTCGGCGACACTAGGCTATTTCGGTATGCGCGCGAATCAGTTTCCCGATTCAACTAACCCAGTCGGTGCGACCGATCATTTCTTGGATCAAGGTGTTGATGCGCAATATCAATACATTACCGACGAGCACACGGTGAGCACGCAACTGAGCTACATCTGGGAAAAAGCCACCTGGAATGCGAGCTATGCCGGTGGCGGTTTTGACAATCCAAGCTCGCGTACACAGTCATTTAAGGCTAAAGCATCGTATTACTATCAAAGAAAATACGGCGTGACCCTAGGTTATTTTGCTACCACGGGCGACGCTGATTGCGCACGTTATTGCCTGAAAGATGAAGAAGGCGCGCCTTTGCTGGGGAGCGATGGCCAACCGCTCGGTGCCAAGCCAGATACGCGTGGCACGATGTTTGAAGTGAGCTATACGCCATTCCAAAATCTACGCCTAGCAGCGCAATACACCGCGTTTAACAAATTCAATGGCACAGGGAGCAATTACGACGGCAATGGTCGTAAAGCATCTGACAACAACACCATGTATGTTTATGCGTGGTTTGCCTATTAAATTTGTGTTGTGAACCAGTTGTTTTGATTTTTAGCCCGCCATGTGCGGGCTTTTTTTCGCCAATTACAATTTTGGTCAGAGCGTTTTCAACGCAATTTCGTAACAAATTTCTCTGCACTTAAATCGCGCGTGAATTTCTGGCAAGGTGGCGCGGTTCTAC
>JACPVY010000344.1:0-818 GCA_016197345.1 Burkholderiales bacterium | reverse complement strand
CATTGTGTCTGCCGCTTAGCGCCTTTGCCGACGGTTTATCGGACCTAAAAGCGGCATTAGCCAAAATGCAGGGACAGACCGCATTTCGCGCCGTAGTCGAAGCGAAAACATGGCGCCGCCTAGGTGAAGGGCATGATGCGCAAGAGCGGGCGGGCAATGCGAGCGTGAATGTCGAAGAAAGTGGAAACGGCTTGCAAGTGCTATACAGCAAAGAATTGATGGCACGCATTGAGCAAGAAGAAAAAGCGCGGGCGAAAGATCCCAATAGCAAGACACCTAGCCTAGCGGCGACCACTGAATTTGACGCTAGCCAGCTACGCACCATGACCAATGCCGCGAGCGCACTGAGCCACAACATAGAAAAAGCGCAATATCGTGGCGAGAAAATGGATAGTTATAACGGCAAACCTGCTCGTCTGCTGCGGTTTGAATTGGGACAGGACACGCTGAGTGAACGCGAGCGGAAGTACGTCAAGAAATTTGAAGGCAGCTTGCAGGTTTGGATAGGTGCAGATGGTGTGCCACTAGCCAGTCGCAGCTACACCGTTGCAAGTGGTCGCGCATTTATCGTCATTAGTTTTGAGGCGAAATCAGAAGAGCAACAGGTGTATGCATTGCTGGGCGATAGATTATTGATGACGCAAAAAGAGAGTAAAAATAGCGCTGCTGGGGCTGGTGAGCGTAGTGAGGAGCGGGTTGTGAAGTCTTTGCAACTGCAAGAGGTCATTGCGCTATAGGAGGGTGTCGCAAAAGGCAAAACGCATCCGGTAGGGTGGGCAACTCGCTTGCCCACGGCAGTAACTCGCACTTTGCATAGT
>JACPVY010000516.1 GCA_016197345.1 Burkholderiales bacterium | reverse complement strand
TCCCCGAGTTGATTGTGGGCTTGCACTAAGCTGGCTAACTCATCTTGTTGCGGCCAATGGATGCCATTTGAATAATCGCCGTCTTGATAGCTAATCACCATCCCACTCATGGCGCGAAACAAGGCAAACATCGGTTGCAATACTTGTTGCACGCTGAAAATCGTGACAGGTAGCATGATGCTAAAGCTCAGACCCAGCGCTAAACCATAGGCATGCGGCCAGCAATATAGCAAAGCCGTCACCATCGACAGTGCTAATGCGATTAGCGCTAACACCACGAGGGACAGACGCATCGCCAGCGACAGCTTGCTAGCGAATTTCATCGTGCAATGCCTAATCTATCCATGCGGCGGTACAACGCTTGCCGACTGAGCCCTAGTTCTTGCGCCGCTTGCGCAATCACGCCATTGGCCTTGGCTAAAGCTTGTTCTATCGTCTCTTTATCGAGTTCGATTTCCACATTGTTGGCACTTTGTTGCGCAACTGGCGGCAAACCCAAATCCTGTGCTTTGATTTCATCGCTACTGGCCAGCAAACCAGCGCGTTGCATGACGTTTTTTAATTCACGCACATTGCCGGGCCAAGTATGTCCCTGTAGCGCTTGCTCTGCGCTAGCGTGCAGACTTTTCCCCTCTGGTAAAAAATGTCGCGCCAGCGGCAAAATATCGCCGGGACGCTCTGCTAGCGGCGGTAGGTGTAGCTGTATCAAATTCAAGCGATACAGTAAATCTTCGCGGAAAGTGCCCGCCTTGATCATCGCCGCCAAATCGGCATTGGTCGCGCTCAGCACTCTGACTTTGACTTGGCATTCTTTATTCGAGCCTAAGCGCTGAAAGCGCCCGGTTTCCAGCACGCGGAGTAATTTCATCTGTCCCGCAAGCGGCAGATTGCCAATTTCATCTAAAAATAAGGTGCCATTATCAGCAGCGGCGAATTTGCCATCGCGCGCCCGGCTAGCACCAGTGTACGCGCCCGCTTCTGTCCCAAATAACTCGGCTTCGATCAATTCTGCCGGGATCGCACCGCAATTCAAGACCACAAACGGCCCGTCTTTGACGCTGGAATTGGCTTGAATGATGTCGGCGATACGCTCTTTTCCTGCGCCATTTGGGCCAGTAATCAGCACTGGCACATCGGCGCGTGCGACTTGGCAAGCCATTTGCAACACGCGCTCCGTCGCCGCATCTTGCCAAATCAAGCCACGCAAATCGTACTTGGTTTCCAGCTCACGCTTATGCTTGTGCTCTTGCCGCACGCGCTGCTGAAGAGCGCGATTAGCCTGTCCCAATTCCAACAGATTTTGCACCGTAGCAATCAAGCGCGCGTCATCCCATGGTTTGGCAAGATAATCTGCCGCGCCGGCTTTGATTAAATCGACGGCGGCATTCAGATGCGTCCATGCGGTCAGCAAAATAACGGGTAAATCGGGGTAGCGATGGCGGATTTGTTGAAATAAGGCGATCCCTTCTTCACCGCTGGTGGTGTCTTGCGTGAAGTTCATGTCTTGGATCACCAAATCGACGCTACGCTGCTCCAACATCGCCAAACCTTCAGTCGGCGTATGGGCGCTGATAGCATCGATATCGTGCAACGATAGCAGCACGTCTAGCGCTATCGCCACGGCTTGGTTGTCGTCAATGATGAGTACGGTGGGCATGGCATTCGTATCAGAAAAAAATATAGGCCAGAGCTTAGCATAGGCGTCGCCCAGCCGAATTTTGCCCACTTCCAAAAACCGCGTGCTTGGCATCAAGTTGCGGGGCAATGCAGATAGCCCCAATGCCTAATGTGTAAAACCTCGGTCAATCGGCAATCCCATCCCAACGATAGGCTGTAATAAAGCGATAGCAAAGCCGCGCGTCTTCTGCCAACGTCAAAAAACTATGTTTCTTCATTTGCCATCGCTGAAAATCTGGCTCATCCAGTTGCTTGGATAAATTGCGTAAGCCCATGCTCCAGTCGGTGAAAATTCGTTTATTGGTAGCACTTTCAATGACGATTTGCACTTGGTGGTGCCGTGGGTCTGCACGGATTTTGTCCATCAAGCTTTGGATAGTGTCTTTGTTCCCTTCTAGCATTTGCAGAAAATATTCATCTTGATACAACAAACAACCCGTCACACCAAATTGACGGTTGTGCGCACTCGCCTTGCCTTGCAACGCTAATAATTCTTCTTCGGTCAGCGCTTGCTTAGCCTGACTGATATAAATCAAGAAATATAGCTCACTCGCAATTGTGCCCTGTGTGCTTTCTGGTGCACGAAGATTGAAAGTATCGATAAATGCAGCGTGTTCGAGCGGACGGTGGAAGTAATAGCCTTGTATCAAGTTACAGCCATAGGCGCACAACTCCATTTGCTGACTTGCCGTTTCGACACCTTCAGCCACCAATTTCAAGCCCAAGGCGTGCCCTAAGCCAATGATGGCGCGCACGACCGTCCGGTCTTCCGGTGTTTTTGCGAGACCATCAACAAAGGCACGATCAATTTTTAGTACAGCGACTGGCAAGCGCGTTAATTGCGCCAATGATGAATACCCGGTGCCAAAATCATCTACGGCAACGCGCAAACCTAAGGCCGCTAATTGATGCAACACGCGTAAATTTGTTTCTACATCGGCCATCAGCGATGTTTCTGTTATCTCTAACAAGATTTGCGTTGCCGACGCACCAGTTTCCGCCAAAATTGCGGTGAATTGCTCGACCAGGGCGGTATCGCTCAATTGCCGAGGTGAAACATTCACTGAGATATAGGGTGCTTGCTCGCCCCAGCGTTGTTGCCATTCGACCTGCGCGCGGCAGGCTTGGCGGAACACCCAAGTACCGATAGCCAAGATCGAACCCGTCGCTTCGGCGATGGGAATAAACACTGCGGGTGAAATGTCACCTTGTGGCGCATGCCAGCGCAGCAATAACTCAGCACCAACGATGCGCCCACTTTCGGCGACCACGATAGGTTGATAGCGCGTGGAAAATTCATTGCGTTCAATCGCAACGCGTAAGCCATTGATCAAGATTAAACGCTGCGTCACTTGCTGCTGCAAACTCTCATTAAAGAACTGCCAACCATTACGCGTTTTTTCTTTGACCGATAACATAGCAGTGTCGGCAAAACGCAATAAATCTTCGGCCTGATGGGTTGTCCCCTTACTGGTGGCGATACCAATGCTAGCAGTGAGAAAAATGGGCATTTCGTGAAAATCAAAACCCACGCGCAGACTGTCGATGATGCGCTCAGCCAAGTTCCCCATAGAAGACGGATCAGCGACTTGCTCGCACAGGATGACAAATGCATCACCTTCTACTCGGGCGACAGTATCGCCCGGCCGCACCTGCTCCATCAACCGCCGAGCGACCGCTTTCAAGACTTTGTCGCCAACATCATGCCCTTGGCTGTTATTAATTAACTTAAATCCATCAAGATCGATGAGTAGCAAGGCAACATGCATATCACTACGGGCGGCACGCTGCAGTGCATTAATCAAGCGCTTGTGTATCAATGATCGCTTGGGCAAGCCTGTCAAACTGTCGTAACTCGCTTGCCGGACTTGCGCTTCTTCAATATTTTTTCGCTCGCTGATATCGCGCATGGTGACTACCATCAACCATTGCCCATTTTGCATGATTTTAGCCACGGAGGCTTCGATAGCAAAAAAACTGCCATCTTTCCGATAGCCCATAATTTCGCGCCGACCATTCATGCTCAACGACGTTTGTTCACCATCAACAAAGCGCTGTAGAAATACTGCGTGTTGTTGGCGGAAATGGGGCGGCAAGAGTAAGTGCACGGAAATACCCAGCAATTCCTCTGCCCTATAACCAAACATCAAGCATGAACTGGGGTTGCACTCCAAAATGATCCCTTTGGCATCGGTGACGATAATGGCCATATCGGCAACGGTCAAAATCTGCTGTGCAATACCGCCTTGACTATCAGCATGCAAGATTTCCTGTGCCAGCCTTGCCGCATTTTCTGGGCTAGCAACCGCCAAATATATCGGCGCGACAGCCGCCGCTTGAGGTACGAGATAACGTGCTGGGATTTGTGGCTGAATGCTGCCAAAACTTTCAACAATATCAAATACGCCATTGGCATCACAACGCGCCAGAAAAGTATTCACGCTAGCATGGTGGCTGGCGGCATCCATCTCTAGCACACCTTGCGGCCCTTTCACAACGACAGTCTCTAAACTTGCTACCAGTGCATCCGCATCCAGTGAACCCGCCTGCTGCGCCGCCTTGGCAAAAGCATGCACGCACAAATATGTCGCTTCACCGAAATTGGTGAGCACACCATTGCCATTGGGCCAAATGCCATTAATGCCAGGCATATTTTTCAGGCGTTGCAAATAGCGTTGGTTTTCATCGCTATCAACCGACATAAAATAGGTGTTACTGGAATAAAGCCCCGCCCTCACTTCGGGTGACAAATGGCTAGCCATCATTTCGTCAAAATGCCCCATTGCCACCGCCATGCGATTTTTCAGGCCCAGCTCGCTAAAACGGTTCAACACAATGAGTTGGTCGGTTCCTGCAAAATACGGCACAAAAACATCGGCACCCGAGTGCATAACTTGCTCTAATAGCCGATCTACCTCTGCCACTGTGACGCCTAGCGGGATGTACTGCTCACCAACGATTTCGCCATCTAAACGTTGCAAGACCCGTTTGGCGGCATCAATCGATCCCCGTGGCCATTCATAATTATTCCCCGCAAAAAACATTTTTAGACCAAAACGATGCGCCATAAACGGAATCATCTTGTCTATCTGCTGATTTGGCAACGCGGCAAAATGAAAGAAATAGCGACCAGACAGGCCACCTTCATAGAAAGAAAAATTCAGATAGGGAATGCGCCTAGGTTCGGCAACTTGATTGGCAACGGCAATGCGGGAATTGGAGAGCAAATTGCCTATTATTGCCACGCATTGATGTTGATCAATGAGGCGTTGTGCGGCAGCTACAGCGGTGGCTGGCAAACTACCATCATCTTCAATCACCAATTCCAGCCAGCGCCCCAAGACGCCGCCATTTTCATTAATTTCGGCGCAAGCAATGCGGGCTGCATTCACGAGTTCCGTGCCGTACATATTCACCACACCAGAGAGCGGTGGCAAGATACCAAGATGGATGGGATTTGGCATATCAATCAAAGAAGTTATGCGATACCGCGAACAATAGCATTACAAATTTAGATTGACTAGAAGCCACATCGCCACATACCGAGCAGTAACACAAACTAAAAACCATTATCGACGCCGCTAACACGCAACACAACAGCCAATAAGCTCTGCTTGCGCAGCACACACTGTCCCCAATTTGTAGAATTTGCTAACGCATTTTATATGGAGATACAAACTTGAGATGGTGTGGCGCCAGCGATCGGGCGGGGTGCATATGCTGGTCAGACAACCGCCGAAAAGTAAATGTAGCCATGCCGTACGAATATTGGCTGTGAGATGTTGCCTAGTTAGGCAGGCGTGACATCACGATAAAGCCGCAAAAACTTGAACATCTTCGGCCATTCGTGCCGTGGTTTAAAGACAATCGCCACTTCTTGATTATCTAAGACCGATTCGGTCAAGACGACATGATCTTCAACTAATTTGGCATTGACTTTGCATACCGCCTTGAAAAATGGCCCGGACAGCCATTCTTTCACTTCTGCCGTCTCTTGAAAGCGCAAATAGCCCGCGAGTGAAGCATGGGCCACGGCGACCATGGCAAATCCGAGGGGGATATCATCGCGAACGATAATGTACATTTTCATGATGCGCCAACTAATGTGAGGAAGAAGTAGCCAGTCTAAGCCAATTTTCCGCTTACGCGCTAGCGCAAAGGCTAGCGCGTAAGCCTAGGCTCACGTTTAGGCTCACACGCTCCGCGTTGCTAGCGCAGGCGAGATGGCCGTTGCCCGTAGTGCGGGGCCAAATACCGAAGCCAAGCCCAGGAGCAAGAACATGCTGGCACCAGTCGCCAAATATGGCAGTGGCAGTTTTTGCATGGACAATTGCGACACCAGCAATTGATTTAAGCCTAGCGCAAGCACAAAGCCTATCGCAATCCCGCTGCAAGTGATAAGCGCATTTTCCAGCAAAAAATAGCGCAAGATATCGCGCTTACGTGCGCCCAATGCGCGGCGAACGCCGATTTGCTTACGGCGCTGTGCTAGCCACAGGCTACTCATGCCGACGATGCCGCTAGCAGTGATCAATAACAACAAGCCGCTAATAACCAATAACATGCCTGCCAGCGCTTTGTCATTGCTATAGCGTTTTTCACGGTCTTTTTCGCTGCTTTTGGTGGTAATCACAAATGGTTCATTGCTGATTTTTCGCATCGCGACTTCTGCATCTTTCATCACGCGATCACGCTGACCGGGGGCGGTGCGCACCGCAAAACGCAAGTTTGAGCGGGCAAAGCGCACTGGTTTGATAACTGAATATTCCCCCGCCACACCCGGCTTTGCCGCCACTGTTTGCAAGCGTTCTACCACGCCAATGATGCGCACTTCGAGCTTATCTTCAGGGTCAAAAATAATGCGTTTTCCTATCACTTCACTGGCAGGCAAATCTGGGTAGAGCAACTGCGTCACCGCTTGCGTCACCATCACATTTTTGGGTTCTGTGTCGTTGTTTTCATCATTGTCAACCACATCGGCGCTGACAAAATCACGCCCGGCGATCACCTTCAAACCGAAGGTATCGACCAAAGAATCGGCGGTCGTATATTGCGCCACCGAAGCGATTGGGCGAGTTTGATGCATTTCTTTGTAAATGGTGCTTTGATGGCCAGAGCGACTCATCGGCATCTGATTTGTCGTCGCCACTGACAGCACGCCGGGAAGATTGCGTAAAGCCAGCCGCGCGCTTTGTTGTAGCGCTAGCTTTTCATTGACGTTATGTTGTTTGATGGCGCTCATATCAAGCTCAAAGACGACACTTTCATCCAGCATGCCGCTAGGGCGCTGGGCATCGGCGATGCGCAATTGCACGATGTGAAGCGCATTGACCAAAATCGCGAGGCTGATCGCCACTTGCAAGGCCACCAAAAGCGGCGCGGTTTTATTGCGCAGTAGCGCAGAGAGAATCGGACGAATTTCCATGATGTTTCCTAATGTGTGCGTGGGAAATGAACTATTGCGATTTCAACTGCAAAGCAGGCGTAATCTGACACGCCCGCCACGTGGGCAATAAACCAGCCAACACACTCGCCGCTACCGACAACACAAAGGTGGTGCCAAACATAAACCAATTCATGCCGGGCGCATTGCCAATATCAGCCGATGAGGTGGCAATAAATTGCATCGCCACCAAACTCAGTGGCAAGCCCAATACACCACCCGCTAAGCCGACTACCGCCGCTTCAGATAGAAATTGCTTGAAGATTTCCGCCCGACTCGCGCCTAAAGCACGACGCACTCCCACCTCAGAAGCACGTACGGAAAATTTCGCAAGCAAAAGGCCCATGGTATTGACTAGGCATAGCGCGAGAAAGCCAAACGCCAACCACACCGTCAATTTGCTATCGCTTTTGACGACATTGAGCAATTCCATCCATTGCATCACGTCATAAATCTTGACTGCATCCGGGCGCTGCAAGCGACCCAATTTCTTTTGCTCGCTCACATAAGCATTCAGATAATTTTGCAATTGCGGCGCATCTGCGGCACTGGCTAATTCAAACCAAAATTGCACCCAAGTGCATTCTGAATCGAGCAAACCTTGGTAGCCAGGCGCAGTCTCTTGGGTACAGGTCATACTGCCTTCCATTCCCGCCTGAATCTGCACCGAAGTTTGCAGTGGCATATAGATATTTTCTTCACCATTGAAATGGCCACCGCTACCATTGATTAAGTGCGGGAAGCGCGTCATCAAGCGCCATTCGTTTAACACGCCGACGATCAAGAAATCATGATCCATATAGCGCACCGTTTTACCAACCGGATTTCGCTTACCGTACAGAACTTCACTTTGCTTACGCGACAACACCACCACAGCCGCCCCATTGGCGTCATCTTGCGCACTCCATGCGCTGCCATAGAGAAATGGTGCCTCAAACATCGCAAAATAATCATGATGAGTAGCGATGCCACCGACGTGGCTAGCGGGTAAATCACTGCGATTGGCTTCTAGCGCGCCATTCAGGCCATACAATGCGACACGCCGTACGATGCCGCTATTTCCGCTATTTGTACTGGTGGCCTGTGCCAGTAAATTCCGCGCATCGCGATAACTCATCTGCACATCATCGGGCTTCGCGCCGGGCTGATAGTTTTTCATGAGGCCGTTGTCTATCACCGGCACAAATAGCAACTTGCTCTTGCTAGGCATAGGGTCAGCCGACATCAATTGCAAAATCGACAGAGTAGAAACACTCGCCGCCACGCCAACGGCCAGCGTCAACACCATCAATGCCGTCAAAGCAGGGTTACTGCGTAGTTTGCGTAGGCCAAGGCTAAAGTAATATGCAAGCATCATGTCCCCCTTTATGCCGCTGCTGCATCAACAGCGGCTTTCACGCGATACAGCGAGGGCACGTCACGCACCAAATCGCTGACTTGGCCGTCGATGATATGCACATTGCGCTGCGCCCGTTGCGCTAATTCTGGATCGTGTGTCACCATTAAAATGGTAGTGCCACGCGCATTGATTTCTTCGAGCAATTGCATCACGCTACGCGCCATTTGCGTATCTAAATTACCGGTCGGTTCATCAGCGAGCAGCACTTTCGGCGAGCCAGCGAGGGCGCGCGCAATCGCTACCCGTTGCTGCTGCCCACCCGAAAGTTCAGCCGGATAATGCTTCATGCGCGAAGCGAGACCAACTTGATTGAGCGCGTCTTCAATCCGCTGTTTGCGCTCGCTAGCGGCATAGCCACGGTAGCGCAGCGGCACATCGACGTTATCAAACAAATTCAAATCGGGGATCAGGTTAAAGCCTTGAAAAATAAAGCCCAACTTCTCGTTACGCAAGCGTGAACGGGCATTGTCATCTAAGCCACCGACGTTCACACCATCAAGAAAATATTCGCCGCCGCTAAACACTTCGAGTAAGCCCGCAATATTTAAGAACGTCGTTTTGCCCGAACCAGAAGGGCCAGTAACGGTGACGAATTCGCCTTCTTTGACGTCGATATCAAAACCACGCAAGGCATGGGTTTCGATCAAATGCGTGCGATAGACTTTGCTTAGATTTTTCATGCGCAACATGGTATGTCCCTATAAAATTAAATTCGTGAATTGCGGCGTTCAAACAGCGTCGGGCGCAATTCGCCTGCGCTGTTTTTTTGTGGGCCGCCGTTAATTGATGATGCTGACGCTAGCGGCGTTTTCAAATAAATCGACGCCAGTGGTAATCACTTTGTCGCCTTCTTTCAGGCCACTTTTTACTTCTATCGCGCTGACGCTAGTGGCACCGACACTAATCTCACGCCGTTGTGCGATGCCGTTTTCCAGCACATAGGCAAAACGTCCGCCCAAGGTTTCAAAAAAGGGGCCGCGTGCAATCGTCAACACATTGGGTTTTTCTTCGATCAATAGACGTGCGCTCACGCGTTGGCTTTGACGCAATCCAGTGGGTGGGACACCCTCTAGGCGCACACGGGCGAGCACTTGGTTTTTCACCACTTCAGGCGAGAGCGCTGATAATTTGCCGATGATTTTGCCGCCAGCGCCACCATTCAAACTCATTTCCACCGTCATCCCTAGCGTCAAATCCGCGACATAAGATTCAGGGATTTCCAACTCCGCTTCTAATTGGGACAGATCAACCAAGGTCATCAATGAGGCATTTGCGGTGACGACGCTAGTATCCGCCACCGCTAGTGTCCCCACCAAACCATCCATTGGCGCTCTCAGCGTCAGCTCTTCGACTTTGCGTTTAGCGTTATCGCGATTAATGCGCTGTTGTTGCAATTGGCTTTGCCGCGTTTTCAAGGCTAGATCGAGATCGGCATGCTCTAAGCCGGTCGCTGCTTCGGCGTGCTTGGCGCGAATTTCGGCGGATTTCAAGGCGTCTTGGGCCTTCAAAAAATCGATTTTGGCAATCACCCCGGCCACACCCGCCGCCTCAATACGTTGGTAAGTGCGCTCTGCCGCCACACGTTCAATTTCAGCCTGATCGGCATCGCGCCGCGCCAATAATTTTTGTTTTTTTGCGAGAATTTCTTGCCGCGCCAATTCGGCTTCTAATTGTTCAACGCTAGCTTGTTCACGCTTATAGGCATTGATGATTTCTGGTGAATCAATTTGCGCGACGACGTCGCCCTTTTTCACAGTTGCCCCGGCTTTCACTTTCAAACTCACGCTACCAGCGGCGCTGGCGTACACCGTCGGGCTCACCGCAGCAACTAAATGGCCATTGACAGCGACATCGCGTACAAGAGTGCCACGCACCACCTGCGCTACAGCAAGGCGATTCATGCTGACTGAGGCTTTGCTTGAGGCCCAGCTAGAAAACAAGGTGGCGCTCCCTGCGATGCTGAGAGTAGCGATGGCTAGCCACAAAGAAACTTTGCGCCATTTGCGTGGTGCGGCGATGACGGTATCTTGGGCGGAGGTATCACGTATCATGATTTTTGCTAAATGAAGGATAAAAAGGGACAGATAATCAAGGTGCTTGAACCTGCTCTCAAGCATCGAGCAATTTGCGCTGATAGAAAAAACTCCCGCTCACGCCAAACTGCACACCTATCTTCACCACGCTAGGCTTTATTTCCAGATGAAAGGCGATGCCTGAGGTATCCACCTCTTGCTGCGGCACATAAGACACCGTCTGCACCAGCAAACTCTCGCCGCTATCGTGCATGACAAACAAAACAGCAACCAACAAAGCCATGCCAAGCACCAAGGCGAGCAACTGCTGCGCAAGCGTGCGAAAAAGTTGGAAGAGCGCGTTGTACATGATGAAGTCCTTTGCTATTGCGTGTTGCGATAGCAGGACATAAGCAGAAAATGTGCCAGCGAATATTATTTTCTAAGTGATTGAATTTAAATAGATTTTTAGGACTCTTTTGGCACTTGATGAGTGTACGGACAGTGTACGCATAGGCCAGCGGACAGCGCTAGTGAAGCACTCACCTTGGCCCAGCGCGTCGGTATGATGCTTTCTTCACAAGCAAACTAATCCCACCTTGCTTTAAAAATATGGACACGGTTGCAACCAGCAAAAAAGCACTATTTCATTCCACACCATGCTTGTGGCGAAATAACCACCTTGCTGTTTTTTCTCACCACAAACCGCCAACCTGTCCCTCATTTCTGCTTACAATGCGGCAGGCATTGCAACAAAAAGTTTCTAAATAAAAATAAATTATCAGTCTTTCAATTTAAGCTGAGATGAAGTTGCATAGCGCCTTAGCTATGCCTCAAGAAAACGCGCTACCTCATTGTTTTTTTATGAATTTTTCATTATTGCAGCGGCGCCCTGCGGCAATCGTGAAATTGCTTGAAATGGGCATTTCTATTTTTCCTATTTTTACTTCTGAAGGGATGTGTGATGCAAGCTTCATTGACAGTTGATCAAGCTCGGCGTGCGGCCTATTCGGCCTTTATTTATGGTTTGCCGATGGTGGAAAATTACGTCTTAATGTATGACAAAGCGGTGAAAGAAGGATCGGTTGGCTTCAACGTCCTCAAAAGTGAAGCGCGCCTCTATAGCCCGGCAGATCGCGATGTCGTCACGCCAAATAACGATACGGCTTACTCAATGGCATGGATGGAGTTGCGGCCAGAGCCGTTGAGTTTGGCGGTGCCGAGCATTCCGGCGAATCGCTATTGGAGCTTCCAATTCGTTGACTATTTCACCAATAATTTTGAATATGTCGGCCGCCGCACCTTCAATGATTCGATAGCAGCGGCAGAATTTTTGATCGTACCGCCGAGTTGGCCAAATAAGGCCAAGATACAAGATGGCCGGGAAGTCATTTTCGCACCGAGCGATATCATTTTTGTGATTGGCCGCACCCAAGTGCTGGATGATGATTTGGCATCGGTAGAAGCCATTCAAGCCCAATACACACTGACGCCCTTGAGTGCAGTCAGTGACTATCAACCTGTCACCGTTCCGCCTGATCACTTCCTACCTGCGCCACCGCCATCGAACATGGCAGCAGCGCTCAATACGCTGGAATTTTTCAACTACATGAACCTGGCCTTTACCTGGGCTAAGGTACCGCAAGATCAAGAAATTTGGATGCTGGAATTTGCCAGAATCAATGTCGGCCCCAATCAAGTATTTGATGCCAACGCGTTCAGTGCAGAGATCCAGCAAGCTTTGGGCGAAGGCATGGCCAATGCCTATAAAGAAATCGTCGATAAAGCCAACACGGGCGACATCGTTGAAGGTTGGAAAGTGCTGGACATGAGCATGCAATACTTCGGCACTTCGCTGCAAGATACGCTCTTCCGTGCCATCGTCGCGTATAAAGGTATTTATGCCAATACGCCGATTGAAGCGGTTTACCCTATCGCCAACTATGATGCCAAAGGCGAATTGCTGGATGGCGATCATCACTACACGATCCACTTCACTAAAGAGCAACTGCCGCCAGCGCAATTTTTCTGGTCGCTCTCGATGTATGGCCCCGATCAATTATTCGTCGAAAATGAAATTGGCCGCTATTCCATCAGCGACCGCACCGATGGCATCCAATTTGGCGAAGACGAATCGCTGACAATTTACATACAACACGACAACCCAGGGCCAGCGAAGGTTAATAACTGGCTGCCGACACCGTCCAATACTGCGCCGCGTGACGCCGATAAAACAGGGGACACGACGCCAGGCATTCCACTCGGCCGTTTCTATGTTGTTCTGCGCATCTATGGCCCTTCACCAGAAACGCTGGAAACGGGCTACCAACCACCGGGCTTGGTGTTGCAAGCGCGCTAATGCATCAGCGAGCACACTAGTGGGACAGCAATAAAAAGGTGGGTAAAAAGATAGAGTTATGTTTAGTAAGGTTTAAGGTTAGATTTAGGATTATATTTAGAGTCAGGTTTAGGGTTAAGGTAACTGTTAGTTTTTACTGTTTTT
>JACPVY010000515.1 GCA_016197345.1 Burkholderiales bacterium | reverse complement strand
CTGTACAACTATGCGCATTTGCCAACCCGCTTCAAAGCGCAGCGCCGTATTTTGGAAGCGGACTTACCTAGCGCCGAAGAACGGTTGCAGATTTTCTTGCTATCGCTACGCCGTTTGCTTGACGCGGGCTACGTTTATATCGGTTTGGATCACTTTGCGAAACCTGATGACAGCTTGGCGCAAGCCCGCCTCAATGGCAGCTTGCAGCGCAATTTCCAAGGCTATACCACGCAAGCAGAGTGCGATTTGCTAGCGCTAGGCGTTTCTGCCATTGGCAAAATTGGCAATAGCTATAGCCAGTCGCTACGCTCGCTAGAAGAATATTATGCCGCGCTCGATGCTGGCCAGTTGCCGCTCGAAAAAGGCTATACCTTGCAGGCCGACGATGTGCTGCGCCGTCGCATCATCATGGATATCATGTGCGGCACAACACTCGATTTCGCACACATCCAGCAACAGCACCAGATCGATTTTTGCCAATATTTCGCCGCTGAAATTAGCCGTTTGCAAGAGTTTGTCGAGCTCGGTTTGATTACGCTAGATCAGCAGCATTTAGCAGTGACACCACGCGGGCGCATGTTTGTGCGGGCGGTGGCGATGGTGTTTGATGACTTCTTGAGTAAGGCGACCGCCGCCACTTATTCCAAGCTGATCTAATATGTTGACGCTACCGCTCCTGTTGGCTGTCGCCAGTGCTGGCGCGGTAGGCGGCGTGCATTGTGCCGGCATGTGTGGTGGCGTAGCGCGCTTGCTCGGCACACCACGCGAGCGGCCCACAATTTGGCTCAAGACTGTCCCTAGCGTTGCTGGCTCGGCTGCCGTACCAGTTGAACCGCTAGCGACGAGCAACTGGCAACATAGTGTCTATTTACATGCTGGGCGGTTGTCCCTGTATGCGCTGGTTGGGGCGGTGGTGGGGGCACTGGGCGCGGGCGGGATTTGGTTGTTACCGCTAGCTAGTGCGCAACATCTGTGGTTTATCTTCGGCAATCTGGCCTTGATTGTGATGGGGCTGCGCTTGCTGCATATTCCTTTACCGCTTTCCGGCCTTGTCACTGCGCGCCTCGCTAGCTATAGCCCGCTGACAAAATTGCGTCTGCATAGCCAGCAAGCACTGGCGGCAGGTCGTCGCCATCCTTTTTTGTTGGGCATGGCTTGGGGCTGTTTGCCTTGTGGTCTGTTGTTTGCGGTGTTGCCGTTTGCGCTATTGAGTAGTTCGGCTTGGGCGGGCGGGTTACTGATGCTGGTGTTTGGTCTGACTAGTTTGCCGCATTTATTATTCGTGCAAACGGCATCGCAATGGGGACGGCGCTGGCATTGGGTATTTGCGCTAGTGCTATTAAGCTTGGGCTTATTTGGTTTGTGGCATTGGGATATGCAGCAAATGCCGGGTGCGCTGTGCGTTACCGCGCCATAACATAGCGGATGGGTTGCGCGACTTTGCATTATTGCATTAGCCGCAGCCATAAAAAAAGGCGAAGCATGCTTCGCCTTTTTTTATGGCTGCGGCTAATGCAATAATGCAAAGTCGCG
>JACPVY010000514.1 GCA_016197345.1 Burkholderiales bacterium | reverse complement strand
GGCTTGGGCGATATCACCGTCCTCGGCAATTTGTTCAAATATCAAACCCGTAAGCGCGAAAAAACCAATCTGTTAGTCTTCCTGCGCCCTATCATCTTGAAGACCAATGAGCAAAGCAATGCCTTGGTGACAGACCGCTACGAATACATCCGTAACATGCAACAAACCGTGCAACCGAATCCAGATGCGCCATTGCCATCAATGGGTAAACCAGCCTTGTCACCGCTAGACAAAGCCGTGCCGCAAGACGGCAAAATGTTTGCTAAACCCGTGCCACCTGCACCGGCGCGCGTGAGCACTAGCGATAGCTCTGAGAAGTAGGCCATCATGCAAGAAGCCCGCCTGCTCCCCTTTGCCTTTGCGCGTGATTTTGGCATTTTAGCCAAGCGTAGCGACGCGATGCCAGACGCCACTGAAGTCTGGCTTTCCACAGAAACACCACCTTCCGCCCTAGCGGAAGTGGCACGCCGTTTTGGTCGCTTGCAATTGCATAGCGTCGCCAGCAGCGAGCTTGAACAAGCGATTGCGCGCGCCTATGCTGGCTCGGGTGGCGACGCTAGCCAAGTTGCGGATGAATTCGATGCCGATCTCGATCTGACCAAGCTGATGCAAGATGTACCAGCGATTGAAGATTTGCTGGAATCGGCTGACGATGCACCTGTGATTCGGATGATCAACGCCTTGCTGACGCAAGCGCTGCGCGAATCGGCGTCGGATATTCATATCGAACCGTTTGAGCAGACTTCGGTCGTGCGTTTTCGTATCGATGGCTCGCTACGCGATGTGATCCGCCCGAAAAAAGCGATCCATGCGTCGCTGATTTCGCGTATCAAGATCATGGCGGCCCTCGATATCGCCGAAAAACGCTTGCCGCAAGATGGCCGCATCACGTTACGCGTCGGCGGTAAGCCGGTTGACGTGCGGGTCTCGACGCTACCGACTGGCCACGGCGAACGCGCGGTGTTACGTTTGCTCGATAAAGAAGCCAAACGCCTCGATTTAGCGCATTTGGGCATGAGTGAAACCATGCTGCCGAAGTTTGATGGCGCCATCAACCAGCCGCACGGCATCGTCTTGGTGACAGGCCCAACGGGTTCGGGCAAAACCACCACGCTGTATGCTGCTCTGTCCCGCTTAAATGCATCGACCACCAATATTTTGACGGTGGAAGACCCAATTGAATACGATCTCGCTGGCGTGGGACAGACCCAAGTCAATGCCAAGATCGACATGAGCTTCGCCAAAGCCTTGCGCTCGATTTTGCGGCAAGATCCTGACGTCATCATGATCGGTGAGATTCGCGATTTGGAAACCGCGCAAATTGCGGTGCAAGCTTCGCTCACGGGTCACTTGGTACTGGCGACCTTGCATACCAATGATTCGATTGCCGCGGTGACACGTCTGCTCGATATGGGGATTGAACCCTTCTTGCTATCGTCCTCTTTGCTAGGCGTGGTCGCGCAGCGTTTGGTGCGCCAATTGTGTACCCATTGCCGTCGTCACGATGGCCAAATCTGGCACGCGGTGGGCTGCGATAAATGTGGCCGCTCCGGTTATCAGGGACGGGTCGGGGTTTATGAATTGCTGCTGACGACCGACAAAATCCGCGCCATGATTCACAACCGCGCGTCCGAAGCCGATATCCGCGCCGTGGCGCAAGAGGAAGGCATGGTCACGATGCGTGAAGATGGTCAGCGCTGGCTCGAGCAAGGTGTCACCACCGAAGCCGAATTAATCCGCGTGACGAAGGACTAAGCCATGCCAGCGTTTCGCTTTGAAGCCATCGACACCGCTGGCAAGACCAAGAAAGGTGTGCTAAACGCCGATAGTCCACGCGCGGCGCGCGGCGATTTGCGCAATCAAGGCATGACGCCGATCAGCGTCGAACAAATCGCAGCGCAAGATGCGCAAAATCAGGCAAAAGGTTATAGCTTCGGCGATAAGCTCTCGACCACCGAATCGGCGCTCTTCACCCGCCAATTAGCCAGTTTGCTGGAAGCTGGCCTACCGCTAGAGCAAGCGCTCACGGCCTTGCTAGAACAAGCGGAACGCATTTATGTGCGCGATCTGGTCGCTTCGATACGCGGTGAAGTGATGGGCGGTGCGGCGCTGTCTGACGCTTTATCACGCCATCCGCGCGATTTCCCGGATATCTACCGTGCGCTAGTGGCTTCTGGCGAGCAAATCGGTCATTTGTCACGCGTGCTGTCGCGCTTAGCCGATTACATCGAGCGCCGCAATGCCTTGGTGCAAAAAGTCAAACTCGCCTTCACCTACCCGGCAATTGTGACGGTGGTAGCGTTTTCGATTGTGATTTTTTTGCTGACCTATGTCGTGCCAAAAATCGTCGAAGTGTTTGCTAATACCAAGCAAAAACTGCCAGCGCTGACGGTGATGATGTTGGCGATTTCTGATTTTGTGCGCAATTACGGCATCGTTTGCGGCATCATTATCATCGGTTTATTTTTTGCGTGGCGCGCGGCCTTGAAGCAAGAGCACATCAAACGCCGCTGGCATACTTGGCTACTGACTGCGCCGCTGTATGGCAAATTCGAACGCAGCCTTAACACTTCGCGCTTTGCTAGCACGCTAGCGATTACGACGGGTTCGGGTGTCCCTATTTTGCGCGCGCTGCAAACCAGCCGCGATACGCTCTCCAACGTCGCAATGCGCGAGCTAGTCGAGCAAGCTACTGGCGCCGTGCGCGAAGGTGTCAGCCTCGCGCGGGCGCTATCGGCGCAAAAGCATTTCCCACCGATGCTGATCCACATGATACGTGCGGGTGAAATCACGGGCGAATTATCAGCCATGCTAGAGCGCGCCGCTGCTGCGCAAGAAGCGGATTTAGAGCGCCGCACGCTGACCATTGCGGGCCTGCTAGAACCAGCCTTGATTTTAGCGATGGGTGTGGTGGTGTTATTGATCGTGCTGGCAGTGCTGATGCCGATTATTGAAATTAATCAGCTGGTGCGCTAAGCGCGCGGCAGATAAGGAACAACATGAAAAAGCGGCTCCCATTATTGATCAGTTTTATTTTGTTTTTGGCGCTGTGTGCCTCCGGTGCGTATTGGGGCATACAACTGTTCAAGCCCAAACAGCGCGATGTCACCGTCACCCTGCCTGCGCCGCAAGCGGAAATTCCACTCGATAGCGCGGCGATGATTTTTGGCGGCAAGGCCACCACCCAAGTCGCGAGCAATTTCCAATTGAAGGGTGTACTTGCGCCACACGATCCTTTGCATGGCATCGCCATCATTGCGGCCGATGGCCAACCATCGAAATCGGTGCCCGTGGGGCGCGAACTCAGCCCCGGCGTGCAAGTGAAGGAAGTGCATAAGCTATACGTGTTGCTGGATGAAAATGGCATCACCAAGCGCGTCGATATGCCAGAAACCAAGGGCTTAGCGAATGGCAATAGCGTCGGCCTACCACCGCCGCCAGTAGCGATGCCAGCAGTGCCAAATAACGGCGTGCCTAGCGCCCCAATGCCACCGCCGCCACCGAATAACTCCTTGCAAAACGCGACGGGTATGAATGTCCCCACCATGCCAGCACCGCTCTCGCCTATGGTCGGCGGGCCACAAAATCCGGGCGCACCCGAAGCAACACCAAAACCAGCGATGCCTTCCGAGCCCAATGGCCCTGCGGTGAGCAAGTAAGTGGTGTGAAGCGGTGACACCAGTGATAAGCGCTCATTGGTGTTTGTGGTTCATTCTTGCATCGTATTTAAAAAACGAATTTGGGATTTTTAATAGGTGGAAGTGATGACTGATGAGTTAAAAAATATCTACAAGCAACATGGAAAGCTGCAATATTATTTTGACGAAAAAGTGCCTTGCGACCTATTTCGCGGACAAAGCCGCTCCGAAGAAAAAAAGGGTTTTCCTATCATTTATCCGAATCCAGGATTTACAAACAAAGATGGAAAAATTCGGCCTGCTGACGTAAAAATAGTCGAGCGAGATGGCAAACAATTTGTTCTTGGCTGCCGTTCCATATCTGGCCACTACCGAGGTATTTCCGTTTTCGACAAACCGAATCCAGCACTTCTCAATTTTAGTTGGTACAAATTACCCGCTGGTACAGCAATACCAGAAGCACTCGCCATTACTCAGGATGGTAATGATAAATTTAAACCCAATCACTACACTATCGCGCCAAAAGACGATATGCCAGTCGAGCTTTTTTTGATTTGGTTGAATGCTTTGATTAAATGTCTTGAACCTGTTTAAAAGGAAATAAAGTGCCTAACATTTCCCTTAATGCTCTGATGACAGCGATTAAAGCTGTACAACGTGACATCGCATACCATGAAAAACTGGCCGCAGACACCAGCCTCAGCGACGATGATTTGGACTATTACGGCCAATGTGTGCTGGATTTAACCCAGGTTTTTGGTGAACTCGGAATGACATATCAGGACGCCCAGAAAGAACATCCAGAATTTCCAACTTATGATGAATTAACAAAGGAAATTTAATCCTAGCGATGAATTCGAGCGCTATTTAACATGCCGCACGTCGAAGTGTCCCCTATCTCGCTAATCGTCTTTCATGGCTCGCTACGACAATACTGCGTGCCGCACGATTTTGTCTAGCCGTTGTCAACACCATTCCTCTGCTCTCATGATGCCCTCGACCATGAGAGTGCATAACGATGACCGTTAGCCTTGATCCCAAAGACAGTATTTACGCTCCCCAATTGTTGAGCGACAGCAGTTGGACCGCACGTAATCAAAAATGAAGAAATTGAAAAGGGTTGGGCAATGCCAACTTTACAACAACGCTACCAGCGCGACGGTTTTTTGCTGTTTCCCGATTTTGTTGATGCTGCCGCAATCTCTAGCGTGCGCCAACGTGCGCAAGAGATTGTGACGGCATTCACGCCGCAAGATCATCCTTCGATTTTTTCCACGGACCGCCAAAAGCATGCGGTCGATGCATATTTCATGGCATCGGCGAATGATGTGCGCTGCTTTTTTGAAGAGCACGCCTTTGATGCCGAAGGTAGGCTCACGCGCGAGAAAGCATTGGCGATCAACAAAATCGGCCACGCGCTGCATCATCTCGATCCGGTATTTGAAGCGTTTTCGCGCACCGGTGCGCTGGCCGAGATCGCCACTGCAATCGGTTTGCAGCAACCGCAAATCTGGCAATCGATGTATATCTTCAAGCAACCGGGCATAGGCGGTGAAGTCGGCTGGCATCAAGACGCCACCTTTTTCGATAGCGAGCCGATTACCGTCACCACGTTTTGGTTTGCGCTGGAAGACGCCAGTTTAGAGAATGGCTGTCTGTGGTTAGAGCCGGGCGGCCATCGCGGCCCGCTACGCGAGCGCTTTGTGCGCCACGGCGACAGCGCTCAGCTGGAAAAGCTCGATGCCACGCCTTGGCCGGACCAGCAGCACGCGATTCCACTCGAAGTCAAAGCAGGCACGCTCGTCGTATTTCACGGCTTGCTACCGCACTACAGCGCACCGAATCGCTCGCCGCATTCGCGCCATGCTTACACGCTGCATGTGGTCGATGGCGCAAGCCGCTATTCGGCGCGCAATTGGATACAACGCGATACCGCACCGCGCGGTTTTGTCTAGCCGTTGTCAGCACCGTTTCTACGCTATCATGACGCCCCCAGCCCTGAGAGTACATAGCAATGAACGATAGCCTTGATCCCGCAGAAAGTATCTACGAACCCCGTTTGTGGCGTGATAACGGTTGGACCGCACGCGTCATCAAAAATGAAGATGACGAAGGCTGGGCGGTGGCGATGATCAAAGACGGCGAAGCCGAACCCGCGCTAGTGGGGCCGTGGACGATGGGGCGCGACAAAAAAAATCCCAAGCCACTCGACGTCAATGCTTTCAATACGCTGGTCAAAACCGCGAATGAAGTACTACGCCGCCACGAGCAGCAATTGCACGCGACGCTACACAAAAGTGTGCGCGTCAGTAATGAGCACAGCAGTTGGGAAATAAAGCTCGACATCGTGCCGGATGAAGATGCGCCGTATGCTTGGCTTAGCGCGATTGATGAAGCAGGCGAAGAAGTGGCGAAAGTCAAAGTGGCGGCGAATTTCAACTTAAACCGGGCGAGTGCGGAGCGCTGGTTGGAAAATGAATTTGCAAGGCCGAGGTGAAGGCGCTCAATACAGAAACTGGTTGGCGGTAGAGTGCGCACAGAGCGACGGAATGCATGCATCCCACCCTCGCGCACCAAAACGTCGGAAAGAAGACCAAAGCCTGAATTGCTTTCACCGTACCATCAATAAATCAGCAGTACGGATTAGCAGAGTGATGGTGCGCGAGGCGCGCACCCTACGGAAATCGGTTTCAATTGTCGGAGTATGTTCGCAACTTCATCACCCCACCACATTTTGGAAAAATACATTCTCAACTCACTCCCCCGCCAACAAAAAATTCCGCCGCACATCCAATTCCTGATGTTCCCCCACCGTTTCATCTTTCAAATCCACGCCCGTCAATTGACGTGAGCGGGCTTGTTCTAGCAGGTAGTGCAATTTATAGCTCGCTTCATCAAACGACAAACCCGCTGGGCGCACATTGGAGATGCAATTGCGGTTGGCATCGACTAGGCCCGGGCGCGGTTGGTAGCTGAGGTAGAGGCCCATGCTATCGGGCGAACTAAGGCCGGGGCGTTCGCCGATGAGCACCAGCACCATCTCGGCATTCAGTAAATGCCCAATTTCATCGCCTAAGGCGACGCGGGCCTGTAGCGCGATGGTCAACGGAGCAAGACGCCAGCCTGCTAGCCTAGGCAACAGCGCTTGCAAAAAAGGGACAGTTTGCTGTTCGATGGCAAGGGCCGACAAACCATCGGCGATCACAATCGCTAATTCGGCAGGGGCTGACGCTAAGGTTTGCAATTGCTGTTGGCTGCTTGGACTGAGTTTGCGCCCGAGATCGGGGCGCTGTAAGTATTCACGTCTATCACGCGCGGCGCTATGGACAGTGTGCAAAGCATAAGCCAAGCCTTGTGCGGCAAACCACGGCGCTAGCGCTTGTTGCAAACGCTGCGCCAGCGATTCGGCGGGCAAAGGCCAATGCACGGCATCGCGCGCTTGGGCGTGGGCCAGTTGAAACGCTAACTGCGGTGCGGTTGGCAAACTACTCCCAGCACGCCCTAGCGCGATGCGAGCCGCAGTGAATTGGCGCAAAACTTGCCAATCGTTGCTTTGCACGCTGGCATTATCGATGGCAATTGGCTCTTCCATTGCGCTTCCCCTTATTGCAATTGTTGTAGCGCGGCTTGAAACGGCAGCGGCAATGCGCTCCCCGTTGCGAGCTGGCCTTGCGCATCAAAAATCCCCATCTTTTGTAGCCAGGCTTCAAATTCCGGTGCTGGTTTTAGCCCGAGTAAGCGGCGCAGATAATGGGCGTCGTGGAAGGAGGTGGTTTGATAGTTGAGCATGATGTCATCCGCCCCCGGCACGCCCATGATGAAATTACAACCAGCGTTGCCGAGTAAAGTCAGCAACACATCCATATCATTTTGATCGGCTTCGGCGTGATTCGTATAGCAAACGTCGCAGCCCATAGGCAAGCCCAGCAATTTGCCGCAAAAATGGTCTTCTAGGCCCGCACGCACGATTTGCTTGCCGTCGTACAAATACTCGGGGCCGATGAAACCGACCACAGAATTCACCAATAGCGGTGCAAATTCGCGTGCTACGGCATAGGCCCGCGCTTCGCAGGTTTGCTGGTCGATGCCGTGATGGGCATTCGCCGATAAGCTACTGCCCTGCCCGGTTTCAAAATACATGACGTTATTGCCGACTGTACCGCGCTGCAAACTCAAGGCCGCTTGCTGCGCTTCACGTAATAGGGACAGGTTGATGCCAAAGCTAGTATTTGTCGCCTGCGTGCCGCCTATCGATTGAAATACCAAATCGACTGGCGCGCCGCGCTCAATCGCGGCCAAGGTATTCGTCACATGGGTCAGCACGCAAGATTGGGTTGGAATGTCATAGCGGCGGATGATCTCGTCCAACATCGTCAACAGCTTGATCACTTGCGGCACGTTATCGCTGGCGGGATTGATGCCTATCACGGCGTCGCCACTGCCATACAGCAAGCCATCAAACAAGCTGGCGGCGATGCCCATCGCATCGTCAGTTGGATGATTCGGTTGCAAACGCGTGGCAAAACGTTGCGCTAGCCCTAGCGTATTGCGAAAACGGCTGACGACGCGGCATTTGCGCCCAACCAAGATCAAATCCTGATTGCGCATTATCTTGCTGACCGCCGCCACCATTTCCGGCATCAAGGCCGGCGCTAGGCGGGCGAGTACGCTGCTACTTGCCGCATCCGACAATAGCCAATTACGAAAATCACCTACCGTCAAATGGGCGATAGTAGCAAAACCGCTGCTGTCTTTAGCGCGTTGATGTTGCTGCTGGATCAGCGCGCTAACTTCGTCTTCCTCGGCCGAAAGCAAGCAATCTTGGGTGAAACTGGCTAGCGGCAGGTCGGCCAAGGTCATTTGCGCAGCGACGCGTTCCCCATCATTTTCCGCGGCGACGCCTGCAAGACAATCGCCCGAGCGCAAAGGCGAGGCTTTTGCCATCAATTCTTTCAAATCACGAAAAAGATAGGTCTTGCTGCCGACCTGCTGCCGAAATTGTGGCATTGCGGCTCTCCTTACCTAAGTTTGTTGCGCACCGATGGCACCCAAGCGGGCTTGGCCTGTCAGCAGAAAATAACCATAGCCTAGCGCCAAAAAGGCGACAAAAATGCCAAAAATCAAGGCATTGTAATAGATCATAGTGAGCAAGCAGGCGATGGCAGCAAGCAAGGCAAAGGCTGGGAAAAATGGGTAAAACGGGGCGGCGAACGGGCGTGCCATATGCGGCTCGCTACGGCGCAATTTGAACAAGGCCAACATGCTGATGATGTACATCAAAATCGCGCCAAAGACCGACATCGTGACGATAATTTCAGTCAGCGTATGGTCTGCCAGCTTGCCGACATAATCTTCGCTAAAAATCGCGGCAATACCAATCATGCCACCCGCC
>JACPVY010000513.1 GCA_016197345.1 Burkholderiales bacterium | reverse complement strand
TTTCTTGTGCGCCGCCACTGGCGGGTAGATTGAATTTGCTGAGCATCAAATCATTGACAACTTCATAGCCGTCTTTGCTGGCCGCTATGCTAACCGTGCTGCCTTGCGCGCTATAGGGAAATTGCAGCGTATAGCGGCCTGCGCTATCGGAAGTTTCGGGGTTCGCCTTGTCTGCGCGGAGGATCACATTGGGCAAGGGTTTACCGTTTTCACCAACGGCGTTTTCCCACACTTGGCCTTGCAGGTGGGTGGAGAGTGGGACGCTCACCGTTTGCGCGAGTAGCGTGGTGGCGAACAATAGTGCAAGCAAAGCGAAGCAGAAACATAAGGATGAAGATAAGTATGAAGGTAAGCATAAGCGCCAAGACAATTGTTGCATGTCAGCCCCCAATTGGTGTGGCTAAGATGTGCGGCAAGAGGGCAAGACAGCGTTTGCAAGCGAGGTTCATGGCGGCTCCTGCGCAAAAGGGACGGTTCAATATAGCGGATGTCCTCTTACACGGCAATCGCCTTATTTCAGCGGCAACTCCTGCGTCTGCTTAATCTGCTTCAACGAAAAACTCGTCGATATCTCTTTCACCCCCGGCAGCGCACGGATTTTTGAGCGCACTAGATCAGAAAAACTCTGCAAATCCGGCGCAATCAATTCCAGCATGTAATCGTAATGCCCCGATAAATTGTGGCACGCCAGCACTTGCGGCAGCGCCACCACTTCACGCTCAAACGCGCTGGTCAATTCTTGCGCGTGGCTGGCCATTTGCAGGTGCACAAAACCAGTCACGCCAAAGCCCAATTTATCGCGGTGCAGTTGGGCGCTATAGCCAACGATCACGCCCGCTTCTTCTAGCTGTTTAACGCGGCGCCAGCACGGCGATTGCGATAGCGCCACCTTCTCGGCCAGCTCGGCCATGCTTTGTCTAGCGTCTTGTTGCAGGGCGCGCAAAATGGCGAGGTCGGTGGCGTCAAAGGCTCTCATGCAAAAATCTTTCAATTTCTAATTAATTTTGAGTGAATTCATGCAAAGAATGATGAATATATAGCGCATATTACCAAAATTTTCCCATGTATTAGCTTGAAAATATTCCTCTATTGCAGCGCTATCTATCCACAACAAACACCCGGAGCCAACCATGCCAGATACCATCATGAAGTCCTTGCCAGCCGATCTCATTTCCGCAGTGGAGAGCACTCCCCCACAGCAAGGTTTTAGCACCCGCGCGATTCATCTTGGCTATGACGCAATGCAACATAATGGCGCGTTGATCCCTCCGATTTACACCTCTTCCACCTTCGCTTTTCCTGATGTCGCTTATGGCGGTCGCTGCTTTAGCGGCGAAGAACAAGGCTATTTCTACACCCGTATCGCCAACCCCACCTTAGCGCTACTCGAAGCGCGCTTGGCGAGCTTGGAAGGCGGTAGCAATGCCGTGGTGTTTGGCTCTGGCATGGGCGCAATTACGGCGACGCTATGGAGCATGGTCGAGCCGGGCGATGAAATCATTTGCGATGTCACGCTATATGGCTGCACCTTTTCTTTCTTCACCCATGGTTTAGCGCGCTTTGGCGTGAAAGTGCGTTTTGTCGATATGAGCGCGCCGCATGAATTGGCTGAGGCGATTTCAGAGCAAACCAAGGTCGTGTATTTCGAAACCCCAGCCAATCCAAATATGCGCATGGTCGATATCGAAATGATTAGTACGATTGCCGCTAAACATGGCGCCAAAGTGGTGGTCGATAACACCTATTGCACGCCGTATTTGCAATTACCATTGTCGCTAGGGGCCGATGTTTGCGTGCATTCCGCGACCAAATATTTCGGCGGCCACGGTGATCTCACTGCCGGTGCAGCGGTGTTTAAAGATGCTGAACTGGGCAACAAAGTACGCTTGTTTGGCTTAAAAGATATGACGGGTGCGGTGATGTCGGCGCAAGATGCTCACCTCGTGATGCGCGGCTTGAAAACCCTCGCGCTACGGATGGATAGACACTGCGATAGCGCAGAAACAGTGGCAGCAATGTTGGCTGAACAAGACATGATTGCCGACGTGTATTACCCCGGTTTGCCACAGTTCAAGCAACATGCCCTAGCAAAACGCCAAATGCGTCGCTTTGGTGGCATGATTGCGTTTGAATTTAAAGGCGGCATGCAAGCGGGCGTGAAATTCATGGATAGTTTGAAATTAGTGACACGTGCTGTTAGCCTCGGCGATGCCGAATCGCTGGCGCAACATCCTGCCAGCATGACGCATTCGACTTACACACCAGAACAGCGCGCCGCGCACGGCATTAGCGACGGCTTGGTGCGTCTCTCGGTTGGTTTGGAAGATGTGCAAGACATTCTGGCGGATATTCGCCAAGCATTAGCCGCCGTCAATAAATAACGCAAATTTTGATTGAGGAAACATGAGCGCTACGCCATTTATCGACGCTGATCCTGATCCACAAGAACGCCAAGAATGGCTAGATGCCTTTAGCGCGCTCGTTTCGGCGCATGGCGCTGCACGCGCTAGGCAAATCCTAGATGATCTCGCTTTGCAAGCACGCCAGCAGCGCTTAGGCTGGCAACCGAATTTAAATACGCCGTATTGCAATAGCGTCAGCGTCGAGCAGCAAAGCCCGTTTCCCGGTGATTTAGCAACGGAAGAGCGGCTCGCTTCCATCATGCGTTGGAATGCGCTCGCGATGGTGGTGCGCGCCAATCATGCGTATGGCGAGTTAGGGGGACACGTCGCCAGCTATGCCAGCGCGGCAGACTTATTTGAAACTGGCTTCAATCACTTCTTCCATGCAAAAAGTGACACACATGGCGGCGACTTGGTGTTTTTGCAGCCGCATAGCGCACCCGGTGTGTATGCCCGAGCCTACTTAGAGGGGCGCTTGAGCGAGCACGATTTGCAGCATTATCGGCAAGAAATCAGCGCGACAGAAAGTGGTGCGCGTGGCTTATCAAGCTATCCCCACCCTTGGCTAATGCCAGATTTTTGGCAATTCCCGACGGGTTCGATGGGCATAGGCCCGATTAGCTCGATTTACCACGCGCGCTTTATGCGCTATCTAACGCATCGCAACTTACTCGATTGCGGCGGGCGCAAAGTGTGGGGCGTGTTTGGTGATGGCGAGATGGATGAGCCGGAGTCAATGAGCGCCCTGACGCTAGCGGCGCGTGAAGGCTTGGATAATTTGGTGTGGGTCGTCAATTGCAATTTGCAGCGCCTTGATGGCCCGGTGCGCGGCAATGGTCGCATCATCGACGAATTGGAGCGCTTGTTTGCGGGTGCTGGTTGGCATGTCGTCAAATTGCTATGGGGTTCGGATTGGGACGGACTGCTAGCGCGCGACGCCGACGGCGCGCTGCAACATGCGTTAGCGCAAGTGGTCGATGGCCAGATGCAAACCTTTGCCGCCAAAGATGGGCGCTTTAATCGCGAAACTTTTTTTGGGCAAAATGAAGCGCTGCGCAAACTGGCGCAAGGCATGACGGATGAGCAAATTGATCGCCTGAAGCGTGGCGGCCATGATCCCGTCAAAATTTATGCGGCTTACGCCGAAGCAGCAGCGCATAGCGGCCAGCCAGTGGTGATCTTAGCGCATACCAAAAAAGGCTATGGCATGGGCACGCTAGGCCAGGGCAAGATGACGACGCATAGCCAAAAAAGTTTTGAAGCCGAAGATTTGATCGCCTTTCGCAATCGCTTCAACTTACCGCTATCTGACGAGCAAGCAACGAATCTCGAATTTTTCAAACCCGCGCCGGATAGCGCCGAAATGCGCTATTTGCAAGAGCATCGCGCGCGTTTGGGTGGTGCGCTACCGCAACGGCATACAGCCTGCGCACCTGTCCCTGTCCCCGATTTAGCCAGCTATGCGCAATTCGCCTTGCAAGCTGGCGCGCGCGAGATGAGCACGACGATGGCCTTTGTGCGCATGCTGGGCAGCTTGCTGAAAGATGCGTCCCTCGGCCCACGCATTGTGCCTATCGTCGCGGATGAAGCGCGCACTTTTGGCATGGCGAATTTGTTTAAGCAAGTCGGGATTTACTCTAGCGTCGGCCAACGCTATGCGCCGGAAGATATCGGTTCAGTGCTGAGCTATCGCGAAGCGCTAGACGGCCAGATTTTGGAAGAAGGCATTAGCGAAGCGGGGGCAATCGCCAGTTGGAC
>JACPVY010000055.1 GCA_016197345.1 Burkholderiales bacterium | reverse complement strand
TAAAATCCGCCAAGATGCGCCGTTTGATAAAGTTTGCTATATCGGTTGCGGCGTTACTACGGGCGTTGGTGCTGTCCTGTTTTCGGCCAAAGTCGAAGCGGGAGCGAATGTCGCCGTGTTTGGTTTGGGCGGGATCGGTTTAAATGTGATTCAAGCCGCGCGCATGGTGGGTGCCGACAAAATTATCGGTGTTGATATCAATCCCGCTCGCCAAGAAATCGCGCGTAAATTTGGTATGACGCACTTTATCAACCCGAAAGAAGTCGAGAACGTGGTCGATCACATCGTGCAAATCACGGATGGCGGCGCAGATTACTCTTTCGAATGCATCGGTAGCACGGCGACAATGCGCCAAGCGCTGGAATGCACGCACAAAGGTTGGGGCAAATCCTTCATCATTGGCGTTGCTGCTGCGGGTGAAGAAATCTCAACCCGTCCCTTCCAATTGGTGACAGGTCGCGAATGGCGCGGTTCAGCCTTTGGCGGCGCGCGTGGTCGTACCGATGTGCCGAAAATCGTCGATTGGTATATGGAAGGCAAACTCAATATCGACGACTTGATCACCCATCGCTTAAGTCTGGAACAAATCAATGATGGGTTTGATTTGATGAAGCGCGGCGAATCGATTCGTTCCGTCGTCATGTATTGAACAACTACGTAGCAAAGAAGGCAAACCATGCTCGAACTCCTTAGCGAACACGCCTGTTTTGGTGGCGTGCAGCGTTTTTATCGCCATCAATCGACGGCAATTGGTTTACCTATGCGTTTCTCGGTCTTTTTGCCACCGCAAGCAGCCACTGCAAAAGTGCCCGCCTTGTTTTATTTGGCCGGACTGACTTGTGCGGGCATTCTATGGGTGGCCACGGCGCGCTAGTGCTGGGTTTGCGCAATCCCCAGCTATTTGCCTCGATTTCCGCTTTTGCCCCTATCTGCGCCCCTAGCGTGGTGCCGTGGGGCATCAAAGCTTTTAGCGCTTATCTCGGCAGCAAGCAAGAAGCTTGGCAAAACTACGACGCCAGCTATCTGATACAACAGCAATACCCCGCCGATTCGCCAGCTAATTTGCCAGCTATTTTGATCGACCAAGGTCTGGCTGATAAATTTTTGGCGACCCAGCTTTCCCCCGAGTTGCTAGAAGCCGCGAGTGCCAAATCCGGGCGCGCCGTCAATCTGCGTCGCCATGCGGGCTATGACCACGGTTATTACTTCATCGCTAGCTTTATCGAAGAGCATATTCGCTATCACGCGGGGATTCTTAGATAGTCCTCATCAGGTGCTACTTGGCAGTGGCGCAGGATTACCTGACTGAAGAGCAGGCACGGCAGCTAGAAAATTGCCTACATCGAAAGTCAATGCAAAAACCATAAACTGTGCAGATAAGTTCATGAAAATAAATAGAGTGTTGTTGTAAAACATCAATCCTGCCTATATTTTGCCCGCCTCCTGTTGTGCTACTCAATAATGCGGATAATTTTGGCTATTCCGATCCATAGGAGTCGCCATGCGTCTGCTCTCCCTCTTTCTTGGTCTTGCTGTCTTATTTGGCGAGGCCCACGCCGCTTCCGTTAAGTCTTTTTCACCGCAGGGGCAAATCGCCAAGGTGCGACAAGTACGTGCCGCTTTTACCGAGCCGATGGTGACGATGGGCGATCCTAAGTTACCCGCACCGTTTGATATCACTTGCAGCAGCGCGGGTAGCGGTGTTTGGTCTGACGATAAAAACTGGGTTTATAACTTTGAGCGCGACCTAGGACCGGGACAGAGCTGTACCTTTACGCTAAAAAGCGGTCGCAAATCGCTTGCTGGCAATGCGATTGAGGGACAGACTCGCTTTCAATTTCAAACCGGTGGCCCTGCAGTGTTAGAGGTGCGTCCCGGTAGCTATGGTGAAATTGAGCCAGAACAAATGTTCGTGCTGCTACCCAATGGCGAAGCGACTGACGATAGCGTGCAAAAAAATGCTTATTGCGAAGTTGACGGTGTACATGAGCGGATTCCTGTAAAAGTCATTAGCGGCAAAACGCGGGACGAAACGATAGTCGCCGCCTTTGACAAAGAGCATCAGAAAGAACGGCCGCTGATGAAAGTGCTGCAATGTCCACTGTCTGATTGGACGCTCAATTTCAGCAAACCGATCACCAGTGCGATGGCGAAAGACATCGTCGTTAAAATTGCTGGCAGCAAACGTAAAGCGCAAGAGCTAGAAAACGATAAAAACAAGGAAGAAGAGTTCACACAATTAGTGTTCAAAGGCCCATTTGCTGAAAACGCAGAAGGTCGGATCGACGTTCCTTCCAAAATGCAAGCCGCTGATGGCGCTGATTTGGAAAATGTACGTGATTTCCCTATGGTGCCAAAAACCGCCTTGTATCCGCCGCTAGCGAAATTTGCTACTGCGCCATTTGGTATTTTGGAATTGAATGCCGACCCGATGATGCCGTTGACGGTGCGCAATGTCGAATCCAGTTTGTTGACGCGTCAGGTTCAACCGAATGCCGCACCCGGTAAGCTCGCTAAAGTCAAAGTTGTGCAAGACAGCGACATCATTCATTGGATGGGCAAACTGCAATTTTTCCATGAAAGCTCAATCACGCGCGGCAAGAAAGATATCGAATCGCGCCGCTTGAGCTTGCTCAATAAACAACCCGGCGTAGAAAATATTAAATTGCCAGAAAATGGCGACGCCAATAAACGTCCGTTTGAAGTGCTAGGCATTCCCTTCAAAGACCCCGGTTTTTATGTGATGGAAGTCGAGTCGCGCGCGCTTGGTCGCGCCTTGCTAGGCGAAGACGCGCCTATGTATGTGCGTTCTAGCGCGCTGGTGACGAATTTGTCGGTGCACATCAAAGTCGGGCGCGAAAACGGCATGATCTGGGTCACTACGCTAGATAAGGCAGCACCAGTAGCAGACGCCCAAGTGCAAGTCTCTAATTGCGAAGGCAAAGTGCTATGGAGTGGCAAAACGCGCGCAGATGGCACGGTCATCACACCACAATTGCCAGGCGCCTGC
>JACPVY010000512.1 GCA_016197345.1 Burkholderiales bacterium | reverse complement strand
GCAATTGGCCTTGCGGGTCATAGACAAGAGTCGTATTCCACACTTTATCGTCATCGCTCGCGGCCAGCGGTACGGTGCCGCCGATCAGCCAAATACCGTGTTCAATCGCTAAGCTGCGCATGCAATCTTGCATCGGGCCTTGCCCTAGCTCTTCGCGTAGCGCCACTTTATCTTTATCGCTCTTGCCCATAATGCCCCAGTATTCGGGCAATAACACCAATTGCGCGCCTTGCTTCGCAGCTTGCGCCACGAGGGTGCGCACTTGGTTCAGATTCGGCGCTAATTCACTGCGCGAGACCATTTGCACTGCAGCTATTTTGTACATATTCATCCCATCGAATTAAAGAGGCGCAGCCCGCTTATGGCTTTTCTGGCGGTTTGGTGGCATCCAACACCGCCTTCGGTATTCGCGCCTCGACTTTAGCAACATTCGGCTCTTTCCATGAGCCAGTAATCTGGTATTGAAATGTCAGCGCCTTGGTCAAGGGATCGCGCAAAAACAATTGCGCTAGGTAGGAGCCTAAGCCCACCACAGGATTGACCGCCAAGGCATACACCACGGAAGCGGTGCCAACATTAAATTCCGGCATCACCACTACATATAAATTCTGAGTTTCATGCGCAATATCGGCACTGCCTTCCATCGCGACCGTGGCCTGTACGCTGCGCATTTTTAAATCTTTTGTCTCCAGTACGCCTTTATTGATTTGCGCATTGGCGCTAATGCCATCGAAGGCAAATCCTTCTGAAAAGACATCATGAAAATCGAGTTTCAACAATTTGGGGAGCGATTGCAAACTCAGCACACTCAACAGCTTGGCGGCACCCGGTTCGACTTTCAAGAATTGCCCCGCTGTCATGTCTAGCTTCAAATGGCCCGACAAACTCGGAATATCAAGCGCAAACGGCATCCCTTTCCAACTAATATCGCCCTTCATCTGCCCCTCGCCGCCGCGCAACACATGAGCAAAACCAAAGCGTTCCAGCATTTTTCCGGCATCCTTCATCGCCAGTTCATAGCTCAAGCTGGTCATCCCACCTTCGCCTTCGCGATTTAGCCACTTGCCGCTAGCTTGCAATTGCGCATCGGGATTATCGAGTAATAACTTGCTGATGCGCCATTCGCGCTGTCCCGCAACCCGGGTGTTATTGGCGATTAACTCCAAATGCCCCAGCTTTTTGTTAAATAGCTCAAAATTATCGGCCATGATATCGAGCGAAGGCATGCGCGTGGTGGTCTCTTTACCATCGAGCAACTCGGTCACATCTTGCGCTGCCGACTCTGGAATGATGAGCGACGATAAGCGCGTCGTCACCTTGCCCAAGCCCCGCCCTTTGCCTTCATACCAAGTCAAATATCCGGCCACTTGATGCGAATTGATATTGGCTTGCCACACCCCTTTTTGATGCGAAGCACCGACCACCACATCGTCGAGTTTTTTACCTAGCACCACCAATTCGTCCGCGCGCGCCGCTAGCACATCGGGATCAAGATATTGCGCGACTTGCATATCGGCCGCAGCTTCACTATCGGCCTTATCTTCGCTCGCTGCTGCACTGGTGGTTGAGCTAGTGGTTGGATTCGTTCCACTTGCGCTACTGCTGCGATTGACTTGCTGCGCTAGCACTCGCCATGCATCCACATTCAGCGCATGCATATTCGCATTCACCGTTACGCCAGATTCTGGCTCTGGCGCGCTGACGTTGACACCTATGCCGCCACGCAATACGCGCCAACTCGCGCCAGCCTCCGCCGCGTTGGGTCGCGGAGCTTTAGCGAACATGGTGTTACCCCAGGCGACGT
>JACPVY010000511.1 GCA_016197345.1 Burkholderiales bacterium | reverse complement strand
GATCACGTTTGGCGTCGACTAAGTAATTTTCGGTGATATGCGAAAAGCGAAGTTCCGAATTGGGCGTTGCCGATGGGATGGCCCGAATTGAGCAATCGTCTCTGTAATGATAGGCCCGTTGGCCGAGGGCATAGGCACCCGAAGTGGATAACATTCCGAGGCGCGAGTCGGCGAGCGATCTAAGTACCGGTTGCCATGGCGGCAATTTATCTGCAACTAACCAACGATAGGGTGTGTAACCAAGCTTTTTGTAGCGCTCGGCGATGGCCTGCATGTAGTTGACGAGCATCGGTGTTTTCCTCATCGAATCAAGGTTAAGTTCAGGTGATATGCGACAAGCATATGGAGTACGACATTAATTTATCCATGCACCAACGCATTGTTAGGCGCCGGCACGCGCGAAACATACTGCTGAAGTACTCTGCGCAAACGTAGTTCGTCGAGTGGCTTGGTCAAGAAATCATTCATCCCCGCCAACAGTGCTTCATCACGTTCAGATACCAGCGCCGCCGCTGTCAGTGCAACGATCGGCAGTTCATCTTGGCTGAACGATTCGCGTAAACGTCGGGTGGCATCAAGCCCATTCATCACCGGCATATGCACATCCATAAGTACTAACTCGAAACGATCGTTAGTCTCCTCCGCATGCATTACCGCAGCAACACCGGCCAGCTTGTGCGAGATGAAGAGGACCGTCTTGCCCTCCGCCTTGAGCGCGCGGACCAATTCGCGACAAATTGAAAGACCCAATCCAGAGCCGCCGTAACGCCGAGTCGTGGATGCATCAGCTTGCGTAAATGGATGAAATAATTGCGTACACATTTCGGGCGTGATGCCGATGCCGGTGTCGTTTACGGCGAAGCGTATGTACGCATCAGATAACGAGCTTACCACCAGCTCAATCGATCCTGTGTCAGTGAATTTCAGCGCATTGGTCACGTAGTTGGTAATAATTTGGCGCAGGCGAATCGGATCCCCTCGTACCCATGTCGGCACGGCTCCGTCGATGCGGCATTCAAAATGCATTCCGCGTCCCTGTACTAGTTCGCCGTAAGTGCGACAAATTCCGCGTAGCAGCGCGTGCAAGTCAAAGGAGATTTCATCCAAGGTTAACTTGCCCGCCTCAATCTTCGAGAGATCTAGAATGTCCGTGATGATGCCCGCTAGGCTTTCTGCGCTCTCGCGAATCTGCACTAAATAATTGCGCAGCTCTTCGCTACTTCGGCCAGGTTCGGTGGCGAGGCGAGCAAGCCCTACTAGACCATTCAAGGGTGTGCGAATTTCATGGCTGGTATTGGCCAGAAAGGCGCTCTTCGCGCGGCTCGCTGCTTCTGCCGCATCACGTGCAGCGGCCAAGGCCTGTTCGGCTTCATGGCGCGCGGTAACATCTTCGGCAATCCAGATGGTTCCGCTATGACTGTGATGCTGCAATTCAATTCGCTTCGCAAGAATACGGCACCAGAAAAGCGAACCATCGCGTCGCTGCATTGGTTGTTCGGTTTCTAAGTGGTCAGCGCTGATAGGAATCGCCGATACTTGTTGGTCAGGTGTTAATCGATGTAGGCAGGTATTCGACTTCGCTCCAATTAATTCAGATGCCGACCAGCCAAACATGCTTTGCCAGCGTGAATTCACATGCACAAATTTGTCATCACGTGTTAGCGCGATTCCAATTAAGGCATTATGCAAAATGGCCTCATG
>JACPVY010000579.1 GCA_016197345.1 Burkholderiales bacterium | reverse complement strand
GGTAGCTGCACCGGTTTTGGATGCATCAGCAACTTCTTGAACAGGTTTGAATCTGTGTGATGTGAAATATTCTGTGATTAATCCGATAAGCCAGACGCCCACGTTGAAGCACCAACGGGTGGTTCGGTCGTGTTGGCAGCGATTATGTTGAAATTGGGTGCATATGGCTTCTTGCGGTTCTCGTTGCCGATCTTGCCTGAAGCCAGCCATATCTTGGCGCCAATGATGATGACCTTGTCCTTGATCGCTGTGATTTATATTGGTGTCGTCGCCTTGGTGCAAACCGATATGAAAAAGCTGGTGGCGTATTCCTCGATTGCGCACATGGGCTTCGTCACCCTAGGCTTGTTCACCTTCAATAGCATCGCTACCCAAGGCGCGATTGTGCAAATGATTTCGCATGGCTTTATCTCTGGAGCAATGTTCTTGTGTATCGGTGTCGTGTATGACCGTATGCATACCCGTTTGATCGCCGATTACGGCGGAGTCGTGAATGTGATGCCACGCTTTGCTGCCTTATTTGTCTTGTTCTCGATGGCGAACTGCGGCTTGCCAGCGACTTCGGGCTTTGTTGGCGAATTCATGGTGATTTTGGGTGCGGTGCAATTCAATTTCTGGATTGGCTTGTTAGCGGCGACTGCGTTGATTTTTGGTGCGGCGTATTCCTTGTGGATGGTGAAGCGCGTCATTTTTGGCGAAATCACCAATCCTGAAGTGAAGAAAATGCCTGATCTGAATGCGCGTGAATTTTTCATTCTTGGCGTGTTGGCAATTGCGGTGATTGCGATGGGTCTGTATCCAGCACCATTTACCGATGCGATGCAAACCTCGGTGGCAGACTTGTTGCAACACATGCATCAACATGCCCCAAGCTTGGCACCATGAGCTTGAATCCTATACTGCTCACACTGAAACAGAACATAAACGTGGCGTTTAAATGAATACACTCACTTTCAAAATGTTTGAGCCGGCTTTACCGGAAATCGTTTTGCTGATCTCGACTTGCGCGATCTTGCTGGTCGATATGTTTTTGCGCGATAGCCGGCGTTATCTGACCTATTTGCTTAGCATTGCGACCTTGATTGTGTGCGCATGCTTGAGCTGGCAAGGTGTGCAAGCTGGTGGTACGGAATACGCATTTAACGAAATGTTCGTTTCCGATCCAATGGCCAATTTGCTGAAAGTATTTTCTTACATCGCGGTTGGCTTGACCTTGGTCTATGCACGACGCTACTCCTACTATCGCGGTATGTTGGGCGATACGCTAGGTGGTGAGTTTTACATCTTGGCGCTGTTTTCCTTGTTGGGCCAAATGATCATGATTTCTGCTACCAATTTCTTGTCCTTGTATTTGGGCTTGGAATTGATGTCGCTGTGCTTGTATGCCTTGGTCGCGTTGCGTCGTGATTCAGTTGCCTCAACCGAAGCGTCGATGAAATATTTCATCTTGGGTGCGTTAGCGTCTGGTTTCTTGTTGTACGGCATCTCGATTTTGTATGGCGTGACTGGCACCTTGAATTTGCAAGAGGTGATGCGCGCAGCGATGTCGCCAACGGGTAACCGCACTGGCATGGTGTTTGGCATCGTGTTCTTGGTTGCTGGCTTGGGCTTCAAATTGGGTGCTGTGCCTTTCCATATGTGGGTGCCAGACGTCTATCAAGGTTCGCCAACTGGCGTGACGTTGTTGCTGGGCGGTGCGCCTAAACTTGCAGCATTTGCGATTTTCATCCGCTTGTTGGTCGAAGGCTTGATGCCGCTAGCAATGGATTGGCAGCAAATGGTGATGATCATGGCGGTGTTGTCGCTCGCTATCGGTAATTTGGCAGCAGTGGCACAAACCAATATCAAGCGTATGTTGGCGTATTCGACAATTGCGCAAATGGGTTTTGTATTGCTAGCGTTCACCGCCGGCATGGTCGATGACCGCACCACACTCAATTTCGCGACCAATGCGTATAGTTCGGCAATGTTCTATAGCATCGCCTATGTCACCGCTACCTTAGGCACCTTTGGTATGGTGATGTTGCTTTCGCGCGCTGGTTTTGAGGCTGAAAACCTAGAAGACTTCAAAGGCTTGAATCAACGTAGCCCATGGTTTGCATTCATCATGTTGTTGTTGATGTTTTCGCTCGCTGGTATTCCGCCTATGGTCGGTTTCTACGCCAAATTTGCGGTGTTGCAAGCGGTGATTGGCAGCGGTCAATTAGGCTTGGCGGTATTTGCCGTGGTGGCTTCCTTGATTGCGGCGTTCTATTACTTGCGCGTCGTGAAAGTGATGTATTTCGACAAAGCAACCGATAGCGCACCGCTAGAAGTCAATTTCGACATGCGCATCGCCTTGTCTATCAATGGCTTAGCGGTGTTGGTGATCGGTTTGATGCCTGAAACCTTGATGATCGCTTGCGTCGAAGCCATCAAGCGTACGCTAGCGACCTAAGCTGACCGTGGATATTTCCCTTTCTGCGTGGTTTGTCATCGGATTGGCCCTGTTTGGGGCCAATTTGCCTTTTGTCAGCAATCGCTTCATTCTCCTTTTCCCACTGGCGCAAGCGCGCAAGCCCGGTATGCTGCGGATGGTCGAAATGGCGCTGTATTACGTCTTGATCGGCGCTATCGCTTGGCTATTGGAAAGTAAGATCGGTAACGTCGCTGCCCAGCGCTGGGAGTTTTACGCGATCACCATCAGCCTGTTTATCGTGTTTGGCTTTCCCGGCTTTGTTTATTGCTATCTGCTCAAGCGGCGCTAGAAGTCATCATGGCCATCATGGATAAACACCTGAAAGAAACCCCAGTCGCTACCAGCACCGTCTATCAAGGCCATTTTTTGCGGGTCGATAAAGACACCGTGCAATTACCCGACGGCAAACACACAGCGCGTGAGTTCATTCGCCATCCCGGCGCAGTGGTGGTGTTGCCGATACTCGACGACGGCCAGATTTTGATGGAGCGCCAATACCGCTATCCATTGCATCAGACCTTTATCGAATTCCCCGCTGGCAAAATCGACGCTGGCGAAGATCACCTCGTCTGCGC
>JACPVY010000578.1 GCA_016197345.1 Burkholderiales bacterium | reverse complement strand
AATATCGCGATGAAATGGCGGTACTCTATTTGCGCCGCACTTGGATCAATCGCGCGATTACCCAAAGCACGCTATGCGGCTTGTTGATTTGCTTAGTCGTCGCTAGCCTCTTCCTCGGCAGCGCCTTTAGCTTAGCGCTAGGGCAAATCATTGCGGGACTATTTGTGTTCGCCATGTTGGCCTTGATCGGCAGCTTTATCTGTTTTTTGCGCGAAATTATTATTTCAGGCTATCACCGCGCACCGCCGCCCGAGCACTTCGGTCTCGAGCCACACGCGTCGGATGAAACGCGCTAGCCGCTCTCTAGTCAGCTTCCCCCTCTTCAAGAACGAAAGTATTTATGTTGCCCAATTACCAACGTCCGTCCCATCTATATCGCTATGCTGAGCGCAGCAACTTATTGCACGCTTTGCAGCAAGGTAAATTTTTTCTGTTGCCAGCCGGGACAGGCGCCAATGCCTGCTTGACCTTGAGTTTTAGCCAAAGCTTTAAACCGGAGCTGTATCAAGAATTCGATGCTGCTGATAGTTGTTTAGTGATACATCAATGTGAACAATTTGGCGAACGCCTGCATGCCGCCGTGCAAAGACTATTACCGAATTGGGCAGGGATCGACGGCGCTGTGCAGTATGGCAGCCGCAGCCCACTCGGCGCATTGTTTAGCAAACCAGCAGAATTAGCGCATCAAGCCGAATGGCTGTTTGCTTGGCGTCCTATGCAAGCGAGCAAACAAGCCCTCCATCCGGTGCAAGTCAGTATGGGGAGTTTAGAAAAACTGGCAGAATTGCGCGATAAAGATACGGGTAATTGCTAGCGCTAGCCGTTAAATTTGCAGGGCGCGCGAGTGCGTGCCACTGTTCAGCCTGATCAAGTCGTGCACTTTGAAGCTCATCATTCCATCTTGCCACCTTGGAGTCCTCCCATGTCCGCCACCTTAGCTTTTGCTCTTGCCCCGCATTTTTCCACCAGCTACCAAGCCGCACGCGCCAAATTTTTGGCGGCAGCAGAGGCCGCTGGGCTTGCCGTGCAATCGCACCTGCACCCATTACGCGGCCGCGATGGCGAAGAATTGGCGCTAGACGTCGTGTGATCGTCAGTAGCGCCTGCCATGGTGTTGAAGGATTTTGCGGTAGTGGCGTGCAGATCGCATCCTTGCACGATAGCGCGTGGCGCGCGCACGCGCGGGCAAATGGCGTCGCCGTGCTCTATTTGCATGCACTCAATCCATATGGCTTTTCGTTTTTGCGCCGTGTGACCGAAGACAATGTTGATTTGAATCGCAATTTTCACGACTTCACCCAAGCGCTGCCCGTCAATTCCGCCTATCGCGATGTCCATGCTTTGCTGCTACCAGCCACTTGGCCACCGCTGGAAGCCGATAACCAAGCGATGTTTGCCTATGTCGCCCAACATGGCATGGCAGCGTTTCAGGCGGCAGTGTCGGGCGGTCAGCATGAATTTGCTGAGGGACTGTTTTATGGCGGGGTGACGGAGACCTGGAGTAATCGCACGCTACGTCAAATCTTGCGTGACTATGGCCGCCAAGCTAAACACATTGCGTGGATAGATTTGCACACCGGCCTAGGGCCAGAAGGCGTTGGTGAACGGATTTATGCCGGGCGCGATAATGCACAAGAGCTCGCCCGCGCGCAGCAGTGGTGGGGGAACGATGGCGCGACAGCTGTGACCTCGATTTACGATGGTTCGTCTAGCTCTGCCAAATTGAGCGGCATGATGTGGAGTGCGATTTACAGCGAATGTGCGCAAGCGCAATACACCGGCATTGCGATGGAATATGGCACGCAATCTTTATTGCAAGTGCTCAACGCCTTGCGCGGCGATCATTGGCTGCAAATGCATCCAGAAGCGTCGCCCGAATTGGCCGCGCGTATCAAGGCCGACATGCTGGCCGCTTATTATGTCGATAGCGATGCGTGGCGCGAAGCGATTTACCGCCAAGCGCAGCAAGCGTTTTCACAAGCGGTGACAGGTCTGAGCACTTCGCAGTGACAAACCTGTCTTACCGATATCAAGAAGAGTCCTTGCTACATTCGGGCTTTAGGCCGCGCTAGCTTGCGGTCGACCGACTTTACCGCGCGTGACTTTATACCCTGCTTCAGTTTCGATCTGGGCAATGAATTTCGCATTGCCTAGTACGTGTGCGCCGTTGCTGGCACGCCGTAGCGTTTCTAGCATGCCGTCTGGTAGCGCCGCTTTGCATAGCGTGCGATAGGCGACATTGCGGGCGGCGGCATCGCTGCCCAGTTTCTGAAATAGCTTGTGTGGAGTAACGGCAGCATTGGCCTTGCCTTCGGCATTGCAACGATAGCTAGACCACGCATATTGCCGCGCTTGCGCCACTAAACCAGCACGCACTGGTGCTTGTTCTATATAGCGATAGCAAGCGAGGATGTAATCACTGCCGCCGAGTAGCGAAGAGCGGAAGCGCCCTTCCCATAAACTGCCGGTGCGGCCATGTGCTTGGTTGACGTATTGCACGTAACGTTGGGACAGGTGTTTCATCAACCACGAAACGCCATCAGCATCTTTTGGCGTCGCTAAGATGTGTACCTCATTTTCGAGCAGTGCATAAGCATGCACCGCGACGTTGAAGCGAGCAGCTAATTCAGTCAGGCTTTCGACATAAAATCGATAGTCTGCGTCCTGAAAAAAGCAGGATTGCCCTGCCATTGCTCGCTGAATCAAGTGTACTGTCACTCCTGGAATTTTCAGTCTGGCGCGCCTTGGCATACTTCCTCCGCTGTTTCGAAAGTGGGTGGAATTCAGTATAGCGGAAAGCGGCCACAGTACCAGTCCCAAAAGCAACTTTCTGCACATCAATTTTTAAATTCTTTGGAACTTGCAACACTTGCAGCAAGTATGCCCCTAGTTGAGTGAAAAATGAAATAGTGACAGGTGTGTTTTCGCTATTTTATGCTGTAACGCAGCATAAAAATATTCCCAAGATTGGTGCAAATTGGTGCACACCGTCGATGTCTGTCCCAAAAGAGGGACGGATATCCGATGCGGTGGGCAAGCATGCTGGTAGGTCGCAACAATTTCCCTAGGTCATGTAAATTTCGCGCAATTGTTGCGTGTATGCGCTATCCTTCAACAATCTATTCATTCCCATGATGCAGGAGCAGCTTATGTTTGTTGAAGTCAATGGCAACCGCATGTTTTTTGATGTGAGTGGGCCAAAAATTCGTGCCGTTGATGGTGTCGCAGTGGAAGTACCTACGCTGCTATTACTACATGGTGGCCCCGGTTTTGATCATATGGGAATGAAAGGGGAATTGCTGCCATTGGCAGAGCACTGTCAATTAGTGTGGATAGATCATCGCGGCAATGGTCGTTCGCAAGGGGACGATCCGGCGCAATGGAATCTGGAGCAATGGGCCGATGATGTCTATGGCTTTTGCCAAGCCGTCGGTATTGAAAAACCTATCGTGCTGGGACAGTCCTTTGGCGGTCATGTGGTGCAAGCCTATGGTATTAAATACCCAGAGCATGCAAGCAAGTTGATTATCTCCTCGATTTGCGCCAAATGGGATTTCAATTTGTGCGTACAGCGCTTTACCGAACGTGGCGGCGCTGAGATTGGCCGCATCGCCGCCAATATGTGGGGACGGATGGAAGATGACGATATCGCTGAGTATATGCGGGTCTGTCACCCGATTTATAACGTCAGTGCCGCGCCAAATGCTAAGCCGACTCCAACCATCCAAAAATTCAAAGTCTTACAGCATTATTTGAAACCCGGCGCACAGTTTCAAACGATAGACATGCACGCCGATCTGGCGAAAATCACTTGCCCAACACTCGTACTGGCGGGCGGCCAAGATCCAATTATTCCGTGGGAATTAACGCGCAAGATGGCTGATGCCCTCGTCAATTCGGAGATGCGTTACGTGCAAATGGAGCATTGCGGACACGGCATTTGGCGTGATGATGGGCCGGCGGCGCGTGCTGTCATTCTCGATTTTATTTTCGATAAAAATCCAGCGTAACTCGAGAGGGACACATGATGGCAACGATTTTCATTTCTCTGTTTGCCAGTGCTGTGTTGCTATTATTGTTGTTAGCGATGGCCTTGATGTTTGGCGCACCAAGCGTGCCGACGCCGATGAGCAGCATCGTCATGCCGTTCAAAGATCTCGATTACGCTAGCTTGCCACCGTT
>JACPVY010000577.1 GCA_016197345.1 Burkholderiales bacterium | reverse complement strand
TCTGGCATTGGCCGTGGTGAACGTATTCTTAAAGTGTAAGGATGCGCACCGCTTGCTACAGTGGCTACGGCGGTTGCAGCGAGCGGTGTCTTCGCATCTTGATAGACCTCATACTGACTCAATAAATAGGATAAAAAATGAAAGTTTTCTACGATAAAGATTGTGATCTCTCCCTCATCAAAGGCAAAAACGTCGCCATCATCGGCTATGGCTCGCAAGGCCATGCGCATGCGCAAAACCTGCATGATTCTGGCGTGAATGTCACGGTCGGCTTGCGTAAAGGTGGTGCATCTTGGACGAAAGTGGAAAAAGCTGGCTTGAAAGTGGCGGAAGTCAATCAAGCGGTGCAAGAAGCCGATGTCATCATGATTTTGTTGCCAGATGAAAATATCGCGCAGGTGTATCACGAAAACGTTGCCCCACACGCTAAACAAGGTGCGGTATTAGCATTTGCGCATGGCTTTAACGTGCATTATGGCCAAGTCGTGCCACGCGCTGATTTGGATGTGATCATGGTTGCGCCGAAAGCACCGGGTCATACCGTGCGCGGCACCTATACCCAAGGTGGCGGTGTGCCGCATTTGGTCGCGGTGTATCAAGATAAATCCGGTCGCGCGCGCGATGTGGCGTTGTCTTATGCGATGGCAAATGGCGGTGGCCGTGCTGGCATCATCGAAACCAATTTCCGTGAAGAAACCGAAACCGATTTGTTCGGCGAACAAGCCGTGTTGTGCGGTGGCGCAGTGGAATTGATCAAAGCTGGCTTTGAAACCTTGGTTGAAGGCGGCTATGCACCAGAAATGGCCTATTTCGAATGCCTGCATGAATTGAAATTGATCGTTGATTTGATTTATGAAGGCGGTATCGCCAACATGAATTATTCGATTTCTAACAATGCTGAGTATGGCGAATATGTCACTGGCCCGAAAATCGTCACCAATGCGACCAAAGATGCCATGCGTCAATGCTTGAAAGATATTCAAACAGGCGAATACGCGAAAAGCTTCATCTTGGAAAACAAGGCTGGGGCACCAACCTTGATTTCACGCCGCCGCTTGACCGCTGAGCATCAAATCGAGCAAGTTGGTGAAAAACTGCGCGCAATGATGCCGTGGATCGCAAAAAATAAATTGGTCGATCAATCCCGTAATTAATTCTGTAACGGATCGCGCACGCAAGCATTGCGCGCATGCAAGCCAGTGGTTCCACTCACATTGGTTTCTTCGCGCAAGTTTTTTGTAAAGTGAGCCGGATTGTCAGC
>JACPVY010000576.1 GCA_016197345.1 Burkholderiales bacterium | reverse complement strand
GTGCTGGCGGCCTAGATAATCGGTCATGCGTGTTCCCGATTAACGGCTGGCTGGCGCTGTCAATTAAGCGGTCAAAATCAATTTGTTCAAATTTGTCAGACGCATACGGTAAATACGCCCTTCGTGGTCTATCTCAATTTCCCGCGCAGCCTTGAACAGATCCGCGCTCTTGATACGAACCAAAGCTTGATTGGCTGGCTTGTTAGCGTGGCTGTTTTTGGTGGCAATTGTTGCTGGAGTGGATATAGTCATGATGTGTATTCTTAATGAGAACAATTCGTATTTGCATTATTGAGGATTTGCGCGCGGAATGCAAGCGGAATTTTGTGAGAGCGTTTAACGAGAGGCGGCGCTGGCTAGCCACGGGAGTCCGTACTAGCCAGCGTCAAAGGAAGAGGGGGGATTTACATCTGGAAGGCGAATTTCCGCTTGAAAACTTGGCACTACACTACGAGCTAATCAGCACATCTGATTAGCAATACACTTAATACACCTCCCCCCGAGTCTTCGCCATTTCCTCCTGCCATAGCGTGAGCAATCCGGCGAGTTCAGCCTGCACGTCAAACGCAGGATCATCTTTCAGCGTCACCGTATCGAGTACGCTAAAGCGAAATTGCGCTTCGCCATCGGCGAGCCAATCTTGTTGCAATGCCTTGTTACGGTGGCCGCGCATTTTCAATTCAAAGCAATGGCGATTGATGGCGCCTTCGACGTTATTGCTAGAAGCGAGCAGATAGCGTTGATTGGCTACATTTTGGATCAAATAGACACCAATAGCGGGTGGATTGTCTTTGTACTCTTGGCGTAATTGACGTTGATTAGCGTCGCTCATGGTGCTTCCTTGGTAAAAATGGGGGTAGCGAGTTGCGTCAGGTGTTGGCGGATGTCGTCTGGCCAATTGTCGATCAAGTCAAAAAAGCGTGAGTCAAGTGCAAACAAAGCACGACTGGCTTCTTCGAAATGGGGTTTATCGCCGGCGATGGCCGACATAAAGTGATAAGCCGCTTGCTGCGCCTGCTGAAGGCGATCACGCTCAGCATATTTTTGGCGCGCTTCGTCGATCAGCTTGCGTAGCGTGACTGAGGCACCGCCTTGCTGGCTGGCTAGCCAATCCCAGTGGCGCGGCAACAGCGTGACTTCGCGCGCGATCACGCCTAGCTTGGGCCGGCCACGCCCGCGCGTTGTTTCGCTAGCGTCATCGCTTGGTAGATTTTCATCACTCGGCGCAACTTCTGGCGCGAGGCGAGCCAGCACATCTTGCTGGCTGCCGCGCAAATCTAGGTCAATTTGTTTGCCGCTCGCGTCATCAAATATCAAAAGCATGGCGCTGGCATCGCGCTCAACAATCTCTTTCGCCGCCAAGGCGATTTCGCTTAGGCTGCCGCGAGCGATCAGGCGATCTTGTTGGAAGATGGTATAGCGTGGGTTGGTGTGGGGCATCTTGTTCTCGTTTGGTGGAAAGAAGTAAATTATACCCGGATAAAATAATAAAATCTATTTATACCCGGATTTTATTTGTGTCATTTCCCACGCTGTCGCGGCATTTCAAATTGATGTTGAGACCCACTAGCTACGAATAATTTGTCACGAGTCTTATAGTTGCTAACGAGTAATTTTATGGGCCAACTTCGGTGAAAAAGGTATGATCATCCGCCTTTTGCAGGCATTAGATTATTTAAACATGGAGATGAAATGCTGCACATAGACTTACTGCCTTCTACTGGGGTATTGGAAATTCCTAGCCATAGCCCGCACCCGACACCTACACCAAGCGACGCGCTAACGCCAATGATACAAATCGGTGATGTCCCTATACGTGACCCTAAACCAGCGCCACCGCCAACACCCAAACCACCACCGACAAATTGCTAAGCCATTGATATAAAAAAGGCAGGGTTCGCCCTGCTTTTTTCATTTCTATAGCAAATGATCAAGTAGTTCCGGCCCAAATACCTCCCGATGAATCCGCTGCGGAGGAATGCCCGCCGTCAACAAAGCCAGCCATTGCGCTTGCATAAAAGCAATAGGCCCACACAAGTAAAAATCCCCCGCCAAATCGCTTTCTTGCAACACGCTAGCAAGGTCTAAGTGGCCATGTTGTTGGTAATCCTCCCCCAGCACATCATTCGCGAGCGGCTGCTCATACGCCGTCACCATGCGCAATTGCGGATAGGCGGTTCGTGCGTATGCGAGATCCGTGCGCAGTGCATGATGCTGGCTGTTGCGCGCCGCATGTAAAAACAAAATGGGACGCCGCGATTCGCTATGGCATAGCGCATTGAGCACCGCCATCATAGGTGTAATGCCGATCCCGCCTGAGATCAAGACCAAGGGCTTTTCGCCCGCTAGCGTCGGTGCAAAATCGCCATAAGCCGCACTGACTTGCAATGTGTCCCCCACGCAGATATCTTCATGCAGCATAGTAGAAATCTGTCCCTCGGGCAGGTTGTGACTAGCACGTTCACGCTTTACGCTAATGCGCCACCAAGGCTGCTGCGGTGCGTCTGACAAACTATATTGTCGCAATTGACGCAAATCTCCTACTTGCATTGCGATGGAGATGTACTGTCCCGGTTTGAAGTCGCCGGGGCTCTTGCCATCTAGTGTTTGCAGATAAAACGACATGACGTTGTCGCTTTCGTTGACGATTTTGATGACCTTCAGCGACATCATTTCACCTGCTTCAAAACCCGAGCGCTGATACAGCCGACTCTCTGCTGCAATCAATTCTCCTGCCAGTAGCCAATAGGCTTCATCCCATGCTGCTAATAGTGCAGGTGTCGCCGCGCTACCTAGCACATGGGCAATTGCACCGAGCAGATAGCGGCCAACAATCGGGTAGTGCGCAGGCTTAATCCCGACCGAAGCGTGTTTGTGTACGATGCGCTCCAGCACTGGCGCTATCGCACTGGCGTTGTCGATATTGGCGGCATAGGCAAAAACCGCTGCCGCCAGCGATTGCTGTTGCGCGCCATTGGCTTGATTGCCCATGTTGAACAGATTTTTCAGCTCAGGCATTTCGCCTAGCATCGTGCTGTAAAAGTGACGTGTAATGGCAATGCCATGTTCGCGTAAAACCGGGACACTTGCATCAATATAGGGACGGGCGCTGGTTGATAACATGATGATTCCTTTTTAAGTGGTAAGTTACATGCAACAATTAAATCAAAAAGAAGCGCCACTGGCGCGGCGCTGACATATTAAGCTTATTGGGTGAGGGCGGCGATATTTCTATGCAGTTGGATAATCATCTCGCCAGTTTTGCGGGCGGTGACATCGGCTAGCGTGTATTGATTCATCTTGGCGTAAAAGGCTTGCATGCCCTCATTCAATGCCGCTTGCAAACCGCAGGCGCGCGCGAGTGGGCAGGGCGGTTCCGCACAATCAATCAGTTGTTCATGCCCTTCTAAATCATGTAACACCTGTCCCAATTTAATCTCATCTGCTGGTAGAGCCAAACGCAAACCACCATTACGGCCACGCACCGCTGTCACCAAACCCAGCTTCACTAATTTGTTCGAGACCTTCACCAAATGATTGTGCGGCACATCAAACTGTGCCGAAATTTCAGCGACCGTGATTGGCAAGGCGCGCTCATGCTGGGTGAGGTACATCAAAATACGCAGGCCAAAATCGGTGAAACGATTCAGTAACATGGTGGCTCCTGAGGGAATGCTAGCGATTGTATATAAGTTGCATGTAAAATGCAACTTATTGCATATTTGACGCCCACGTAAAAATTTTTGTGAAAATTTGGGGAATAAAAAATCCCGCCAAGCGGCGGGAGGCTGTCGCAAAACTAGTTCGAGCGAAAAATTTAGCAAATTCGCGACCAAACTCCTCTCTCTTGCAGAGCGCGTATCTGCAAGTATGCCGATACAGTTAAACAGGCGATTCGCATGCGAATCGAATTCCCTGTTTAACCCCCTCGCGGGAGAGAGGCTGTCGAGAAAGGTGCTGTTGCTTTTCGTATGGGCGGGCAACATGTTGTCCGTCGGGGTTCGGGCAATTTACCCACCGTCTTTGATTTTTAAAATGTTTTTGGTATGACTATTGTTGATTTCATTGCTAAAAACAGCATCTAAATTAATCATCGGCAATGGTGGGCGAGTCGCC
>JACPVY010000054.1 GCA_016197345.1 Burkholderiales bacterium | reverse complement strand
CGTGATCCCGCCGCCCGTAATTTTTGGGAGGTGTTGACTTGCTATCCTGGTTTGCATGCCCTGATTTTGCATAGACGAGCGAATTGGTGTTGGCGGCACGGTTTGAAATGGCTGGGACGATTCATCTCGTATTTGGCGCGCATGATGACCGGGATCGAGATACACCCCGGTGCAACCATTGGGCGGCGTGTTTTTATCGATCACGGCTTTGGTGTCGTCATTGGCGAAACCGCTGATATTGGCGACGACTGCACAATCTATCAGGGCGTTACCTTGGGTGGTACTTCGCTTTCCAAAGGAGCGAAACGTCATCCGACGCTAGGACGTGGCGTTATCATCGGCGCTGGTGCGCAAGTGTTGGGTGGTTTTACGGTGGGCGATTATGCCAAGGTCGGCTCGAACGCCGTGGTCGTGAAAGAAGTGCCAGCAGGCGCGACAGCAGTGGGAAACCCGGCGCACTTATCACAAAAATCAGCGGAAAAACCTGCCGCTCCCGGCAGCTTTAGCGCCTATGGCGTGTCGGCGAATGGCGATGATCCGCTGTCAAAAGCCCTGCACAGTTTGATCACCCAAGCGGAACAGCAAGAGCGCCGCATTAATTTCATGGTGGCAATGATGAAAGAGGCGGGGATTACCTGCCAAAACATACCTGACTGTGATAAATTCAATTCGAAGGAATTGTCAGAATTGGTCGATTAAGCTGATGGGAATCCGGCAAAACCTACTGCGCGGGCATCTCATGAACTTGTGAGCCTTGTTTTACCACAGTAAGGCGGCGTTTCTCAGGTCAATATTTGCGCCGTTCGCGACTGTTTTTCGCGGTTCCCTGATGTTCAGGCTTATCGTTCTGACGTTTATCAACTCGCCATTCAAACCGCCAACACGCACAATGCGTGTGACCGCCCCCTAGCGTTGAAGGAGCTAAGCTATGCCGGAAGCTGATGATGCCGTGTTAGACCCGTTTGAAATCCGCGTGTTGGCGGTATTGGCGGAAAAAGAGGCCTTAACGCCGGACAATTACCCGCTTTCCCTCAATTCACTGACCAATGGCTGCAATCAGGTGTCTAGCCGTGAGCCTGTGATGTCGATTTCTGAGCAAACGGTGGCGGATATTTTGCAGCGCTTGATGCAAAAAAAGCTGGTGGCCGCGATTCAGCAAGCTGGTGCTCGGGTTGTCAAATACGAACACCGCATGCGGGTTAAGTGGGTGCTAGAGCAAGATAAGCTGGCCCCGCTAGTGGTGCTGATGCTACGCGGTTTGCAAACCGCTGGTGAGATCCGCAGCCGTTCTGGACGCATTCACGAATTTGCAAGCTTGTCGGAATTGGAGCGTTCGCTACAGTTTTTGATCGACAAATATCCGCCGCTCGTCGTCAAGTTGCCTCTCGCGCCGGGCACCAAAGAAGCGCGCTATGGCCATACTTTGGGCGGCGAAGATGCGCTTAAACAACAAGAAATGGCAGCAAGCTATTCCGCTAGTGTCGTTAGTCCTGGAGCTCATCACAGCCAATTAGAGCAAGAAGTGGTGGCGCTTAGAGCGGAAGTCGCAGAATTGCGCCAGCAGTTTGAAGTCTTTAAGAAGCAGTTTGAGTAAAACTGATGAGCCGAACTACAAGAGCCGAACTAGGTCAACGCGCCTTATCCATTATTGAGCAGGGGGCTTACCAGAGCCGCCGTGGTGTGATGGTCAATATCTCTGCTGATTTGCAGCGTTGCGTCGCGGCAACTGAACTTTGGCCCGAGCCGGACTTATTGCAGTTGCGACAGCAATTGTTGCAGCAGGAAGTGCTGAGCCGGTGCTAGTCCTGAATTTTGCCTCCGCTAAAAATCCCGGCGGCGGCTTTTTGTCTGGCAGCCAAGCGCAAGAAGAATCCTTAGCGCGTAGCTCTGGGCTATATGCTTCGCAAATGCAAGCGTGGGATTTTTATGAACGCCATCGCGCTAATCCATCCTGTCTGTACTCCCATGCAATGATTTATTCGCCAGCATGCCCGGTTTTTGCTGATGATGACGGTCATTTGCTGGAACAAGCTCAACTCCTCAGCTTTGTCACCAGCGCTGCACCGAATGCAGGTGCGGTGGCGAGCAATCATGCTGATGATTTGCCGCTAGTCCCGGTCGTGCTGAAAGAGCGCGCCGAGCTGGTATTGACCCTAGCGCGGGCTAAAGGCTATCAGCGCTTGTTACTAGGAGCTTGGGGTTGCGGCGTATTTCGCAATGATCCACAGATGGTGGCGCGCAGCTTTATCGACTTATTGCGTAGCCCAGCATGGGATGGGCAGTTTAGCCAGATATTATTTTCTGTCCGTGATCATTCTCGTGAGCAAGCGACCTTCCATGCTTTTCAGATGGCATGCGATCAGCAGCTTGCCTAGTCCTCGGCGGTAGTAGTCTATTTTGTGAGTTTTGATCGCAGGATGTCAGGTAACTGCTTGATTTTTTGGGGAAAGTAGCGTTTTGAGGCGTCTTGTTAAGGCATTGCTAAAGCGCTAGATGGTCCCCCCGACAAGAATCGAACTTGTATCCCACGCTTAGGAGGCATGTGCACTATCCATTGTGCTACGGGGAGGCCGTGCCGCAGCTTGCTGCTACGGGGTGGCGACATTATAGACCAAGCCCCTCATAAAACGCTGATATCTCAAGACGCTAGGCGGCAAAACACTGAATTTTGCGACAGCTTTTCACGCTATTCAAGGCGACTTGGAAGGCGTTGCCTGCTTTGCTGATAGCAGGCCGCCGCCAAGCTCTGTACAATGCCTGCTTTATTCAATTTTTGGCTTGCGCTCGATACATTGCAGCGTTGGCCTCCCTTTAGATTGGCATTATGGCTGTTATCTCTCTCTCCGACGCACAATTGGCGTTTGGTCACGTTCCTTTGCTCGATCACGCTGAGTTTTCACTCGAAGCGGGTGAGCGTATTGGTTTGATCGGGCGCAATGGCACGGGTAAATCCTCGTTATTGAAAATTATTTCCGGAAAAAGTAAGTTGGATGACGGCTTGCTCGTTATGCAAAACGGCTTGACGATTGCTTATGTCGAACAAGAGCCGCAATTTGATGCAGCGATGTCGGTGTTCGATGCGGTCGCGAGTGGCCTCGGGGAAATGCCCGCCTTGTTGACGGAATATGAAAATTTAACCGGGCAATTCGGGCAAGGTAATGACGAAGCGGTGATGGAGCGCATGCATGAAATCCAGCTCAAAATCGACGCCGCTAACGCCTGGAATTTGAAAAGCAAGGTCGAAGCGACTTTGGATCGCTTGAATTTGGCTGGCGCGAGCTTGATTGGGAGTTTGTCGGGCGGGATGCAAAAGCGCGTCGCGCTAGCGTGCGCCTTGGTCAGCAATCCTGACGTGCTATTGCTAGATGAACCCACCAACCATCTCGATTTTGGTTCGATTTTGTGGCTAGAAGGCTTGTTGCGCGAATATCGCGGTAGCGTGCTCTTCATCACCCATGATCGTAGCTTCTTGGATAACGTTGCTACCGTACCCGTGATGAGGGCCGTGTGCGGCGCTTGGAAGCCTTGCGTGAGCAGCGCGTCGCGCGTCGTGAGCAACAAGGTCAAGTGCGCTTAGAGCTGACCACTGGCGAGCGTAGCGGCAAGATCGTGGCGGAGTTGGATAAAGTCTGCAAGAGCTATGGCGAGAAAACCATCGTGCGCGACTTCTCTGACATCATTTTGCGTGGCGATAAAGTCGGTTTGATCGGCCAAAATGGCGCCGGTAAAACGACTTTGCTGAAGCTGATTTTGGGCGAGTTGGCAGCGGATTCTGGCACGATCAAACTCGGCAGCAAGATGCAAGTGGCATATTTCGACCAGATGCGCGGGCAATTGAATGAAGAGGCGAGCTTGCTCGACACGATTTCGCCGGGGAGCGAATGGGTAGAAATCAACGGTCAGAAAAAGCATGTGATGTCGTATCTCGGCGATTTCTTGTTTGCACCGGAACGTGCGCGTTCGCCAGTGAAATCTTTGTCCGGCGGTGAGCGTAATCGTCTGCTGCTAGCGCGTTTGTTTGCTAAGCCTGCGAACGTGTTAGTGCTCGATGAACCGACCAATGATTTGGATATCGACACGCTAGAGCTGTTGGAAGAATTGCTGGAAGAATATAGCGGCACCGTGTTCCTCGTCAGCCATGATCGCGCATTTTTGGATAATGTCGTAACGCAAGTGATTGTTTCTGAAGGCAATGGCTATTGGCGCGAATATGTTGGTGGCTATAGCGATTGGGAACGCGTGAAGGTGGCGCAGGCTGATGCGGACAAATCCAATGCGAAAGGCAAGCAAGAGACTGAAGCCAAACCAGTGGCTAAAGTGGAAAGCAAGGCGGAAGTGAAGCCAGTCGCAAAGGCTAAAAAGCTGAGCTACAAAGAGCAAAAAGAGTTGGAGGAATTGCCGCTTTTGATCTCTTGCCTTGAAGCGGAGCAAAAAGCGATTTCTGAAAAATTAGCTGATACCGAGTTGTATAAGCAAAAGGCGGGCGAAGTGAAGCGTTTGCAAGAACGTTACGCTGAAATCGACGAGCAATTGCTCCTCGCGTTGGAAAAATGGGAAGCGATTGAAGCGCGTAGCAATACTTAAGATTGGTCCGTGTTGCTAAGTGTTGGGTTTGTGAGGGTGGTTTGCTGATCTAGTCAGCCACCCTTAATCTCGTTTCAGTTGGGCTTCTAGCGCTGGTAGCATGGCGCGAATTTCGAAGCTGTCTAGCGCATCGGTCTTGACGCGTAAATATAGCTGTAGGTCTGCCAATGCCTCTTTCGGGCAATCCAAATTGGCAAAGGCAAAACCACGGTCGCGTATCGTCAATTCATTGTCCGGCTCTAAAATCGCTAAGCGTTGCAAGACTGGCAAAATTTTTGCCCAAGCGGCGTCATTAGCGTAGATGAATTTCAAGTTACGCAGCATTCTGACGAGAATTTCGCGCCGACTGGCGGCTTGCAAATAATGTTTCAGTTGTTGGCGTGTGAATTCTTCACGATCCGGGTCTTGCGTCATC
>JACPVY010000053.1 GCA_016197345.1 Burkholderiales bacterium | reverse complement strand
GTACACGTTGCGCGGACACTTGTTCAAACAGTGCGTCAAATCATCGGCGGCGTCGGTCATAGTCCGTACTTCTCCATAATTTTTGATAAGTTCGTCGCTGACAGTGATGCCCGGGCCTAGCTGCGGGCGCCTCAGAACAGCCACTGACCAGTTTCGCGCTACTCACTTTCACATGCTATGGTCCAGCCTAGCAGCGCGCAGTATGTCACTTCACCCACATTTGAAAATTCCAGCATTGCGCTCCAGTTTAGCAGGGCTTTTACAGCCCTGTAAAATGATAGCTGCACGATTCCGATGACAATGCATCCCATTCGCGACGCACGGCGCATCCTTCCACATTACCTCATTAGCACACTAGCGCATTTTGGCGAGCGCCCTAAGCAAGCGTGAACCCACCGTCTTCGAAGCAATATATTTCCACCGTACGACAACCTTGGCAAAAACCAAGCTGGCTTGTTTCATATTGCCACGATCATGGACAAAATGTTCAGCATTCGGTGCCAAACTGCATTTTTTTTATGTTCTATTGACCTCGCGCGAGACAGACGCGAATTTTTGTTGCTGGAGAATCAGCATCACCACCGATTTTGCAACATCCTCTTTTATGATTGTCATGTCTTCGCTATAACTTTACAAAAGGCTTATACTGAACTTTGATACAACAACAAAATTGAAAATATCGGCCTGTCCCTCGCTGACACGACGGCCAATCCAGCTGAAACGTCCGCAATAAAATGTGGGCGTGATACAACACCCACTAGCAAGTGATGGGGCAGACAACGCTAGACCGCCCCAAGAGCTCAGCACGACCACTGACGCAAGCTTGATACTAGTCCCACAATCTGCCGCACATGAGGCTGCTATGTATAAAAAAATTCTCATCACCACCGATGGCTCCAGCATTTCAACCGCAACCGCGTTGGCTGGTGTCGGCTTAGCGGCGGAGCTGAAAGCGCAAGTGGTGGCGCTATTCGTCGCGCCACAATATCAATATCCGATGGAGGTCGATTTCTTGCCTGTGGTGTCGCCCACAATGGAAGAATATCAACAGTGCATGCAAAAACAGGGACAGACGCACCTCGCGGCGGTAGCGCAAGCGGCGCAACAAGCGGGCCTGGCATTTACCGGTATCACGACCTTCGATGACGTGGCGGCGAACAGCATTGTGCAATGCGCGAAAGAACAGGGTTGTGATTTGATTTACATCGGCTCGCATGGACGCGGCGGTTGGCGACGATTATTACTCGGTAGCGTGACGAGTAAAGTCTTATCGGCGAGCGAATTGCCAGTATTGGTAGATCGTTTGCGGCTGCCTTCTCATACTGCAACTTAATAAGGCAAAAACAATAGGCGAAAAAAAATCCCTGAAATTCAGGGATTTTTTGCATCAGTAAGCCTGAAGATTACTGAGGCTGAATGTTCGATGCTTGCTTGCCTTTAGGGCCAGACACGACGTCAAACGACACGCGCTGATTTTCTTTCAAGGATTTGAAGCCATTCGACTGAATTGCCGAAAAGTGTGCAAACAAATCTTCACCGCCTTCGTCGGGAGTGATGAAGCCGAAACCTTTGGAGTCATTGAACCATTTTACGATACCAGTTGCCATTGCAATTTCCTATTTTTTAAAGATGGGCGACACCGCCCGAGAGAATCGTTTGAAGCAAGAAAGGAATTACAGACTAACTGCACTACCAGCTCTACCCCCAACGCAGCGCCATTATACTCGATAAACGCAAAAATAATATTTTCCTTCTACACTGGGTACGCATAAACCACATTTTCACGCAATTGATCGCGCGCTAACAACACTATTTCTCGCTCCACAGGATCAAACGAACGTGCTTTTCGCCTATCCAAGTAATTTCTGCACACGATTACGACCATTACCTTTCGCCTGATACAAGGCTTGGTCGGCGCGCAGAAACATATTTTTACCATCGGCCTCTTCACTAAATTCGACCACACCAGCCGAAAAGCTGCAGCTAAATTCGCCCTTTGCTGAGTAATGGCGAATATTCAAAAAAACCTGACGCACGCTATCGAGCACTTTTACAGCGTCATCCACCGTGGTCTCTGGCATGATGACGGCAAACTCTTCACCACCATAGCGGCCGATAATATCGCAGCGCCGCATCCGCTGACGCAACAGATGCGACAAGCTACGTATCACCTGATCACCTGCCACGTGTCCATAGTTATCATTGACGATTTTAAAGTGATCAATATCGATCATCGCCAACGAGAGCGCTGTTTTTGCAGCAATAGCACGATGACATTCGCGCTCCAAATGTTCTTTAATCGTGGAGTGCTTGAACAGGCCAGTCAAGCTGTCGCGCATGATTAGATCGCGCAATTTGCGATAGCGCTCAACCCGATTCGATACAGACAACAGCAAATGATCTGGCGCGATAGGTTTGGTGATGAAATCATCTGCACCAGACGCAATTGCATCGAGTTGCTTGCCAAAATTGCTCTCAGTTGACAGAAAGACGATGGGAATTTCCAGATACAAATTATCTTGTCGCAATACTTTTGCCAACTCTATGCCATTGCAATCCGGCATATAAATGTCCATCAACACCAACTCTGGTGAAAAAGCAGCCATTTCTTGCAGCAATTTTTGTGGGTCTTCCACGATGCACAATTCCATCCCTGCATTACTGAGCAGCGCGCCGTAGTACTCGGCACTGAAATGATCATCGTCCACCAGCAAAATACGGTAGGGGCGTTTTTTTTCGACCTTTAATAAGATATCGAGTCTATCGGTCAAGGTCACAGCATCGACCGGTTTTGTGAAATAGCTATCACCGCCTGCACGCACTACGGCTAAACGTGCATCAAAACTGGGATCACTCCCAGTAAATACAAGCGGAAAGGTCAAGTGATGTTGTAGGCGCAAGGCGGCGGCAGTCTCGATTCCCGCCATGCCACCACCCGGAAATCCGATATCAATCAACAATACCGCAGGCACATTCGGATCTATCTTGACGCCCTCGCGCGGCCAATGCGAGAAGATCTCGACTTGGTATCCAAAAAACGTCAATTGCAAGCTAATGTTGGACACCGCCGTGGCATCTTCGTCAAACCAATACACTTTACGGGCGATGGCTGCGTTCTTGCTATCACCGCGCGAACTAGCAGCCACATAAGCGCTCTTGGCCAATGCAACATGCTGTTCGGTTTGCGGCAAATGATCATTTTTGGGATCGATGCGCCCCCACGCTAGCATAGCTCGCACTTCTTCAGCGAGGCTCGTCAAGCGGGTTGGCGTGAGATGCACTAAAGCATCTTTGATACTCGCTTCGACTTGATGCGCTTTATCCCCCAATAGCGGGAAGCCAAAAGTGCCAGCCGAGCCAGCGAGCGTATGCATTTGCCGATGTAAATTGACTAAATGCTCTTGCGGATTTTCAGCCTTTAGCGCCGCTTCCAACTGTTCCTGCATGCGATCAAATTTTTCAGCAAGCCCAGCGACATAGCGCCGCTCCAGCTCTTGTAATTTATCGAGCAGTGCCGTGTTGGGCGCACCCGCAGCTAACTCTGATGGCACATTATTGCGCGCCATCTTGGCCGCCCCACAACTTACGCACCTGATCAGCCAAGGTCATTGGATCGAACGGTTTGGCGACCACACCAATCGCCCCTAGCGACTTGTAATAGGCCACTTCACTGTTTTGCACTTTGGCGGTCATGAAGACGACAGGCGTTGTACTCGTATTGTCGATCTTGCGTAAATGCTCTAGCGTGGTCGGGCCATCCATTTCTGGCATCATCACGTCAAGCAAAATCAAGTCCGGCTGAGATTCCTGCGCTGCCGCTAGCGCCTGCTTGCCAGAACTGCATATTTTGAGTTGAAAACCACCGACGACCTCCAATGCAATCTGGGCAACGGTCTGAATATCTAAGTCGTCTTCCACATACAAAATACTGTTGAGCACACGATTATTCATGATCTTCCTCAGAGGTTGTCTATGTTTTTGTGACGCTACGACGCTCAATTAAATTGCGCATCGTTTCCAGTAGTTGTTCATTTGACGTATGAGATTTCACCAACGCCGCTTTGACTCGTTCCGCCACTTCACGACTAGCCTCTTGCGCGGAAAAAATCACGACAGGCGTGGCGCGATTACGTTGTGGTAGCGACGCGAGTAAATCCGCACCATTGCCATCTGGCAGCTCAAGGTCGAGCAAAATCAACGCAAACGATTCTGTTTCAAGTAAGTGACGCGCCTGCTGCAAATTACTGGCTTGCAAGACCTGATATTTTTCGCCGAGGATGGTATTGACGACTTGGCGCAAATCGGGATCATCCTCCACATGCAATACATGCGGCAAATGATTGTGGTTGACTGCGATTTTTTCCATCGCGAGTAGTAGGCGCTCGCTTTCGATCGGCTTGCTGATCCAGTCAATGACGCCAAATGCCTGTCCCTGCATGCTTTTTTGACCTTCCACCGCATTGGCAGAAATGACGACCACGGGCAATTGACTTAAGGTGGGATGTTCACGCAACCAGCCCAGAAATGACATGCCATCTTCATCCGGCAAACCCAAATCCAAGGTCATGCCATCATAATGTCGGTTGAGCAACATCTCACGCGCAGCTTTAGCGCTATGCGCGATGTCGCTACCAATTCCCACTTGCGACAACATCAAATGCAATAGATGTGCGATATCACCGTCGTTTTCGCAGATCAACAAGCGATCACGCGCCTGTTCATTCAAGGGGGCCAGATTCACTACTGGCAACAAGAAAAAGAATTCGCTGCCCTTGCCTGGCACGCTAGTAAAATCAATCTGCCCCTGCATCCGCTCAATAATGGCTTTCGTGATATTCAAGCCTAAGCCAGTACCACCTTTCGCCCGCGCATCTGAAGAATCAGCCTGAGCAAATTTACGGAAGATGCGCGCTTGGAATTCTTCTGGAATGCCCTCGCCACGATCGATCACCGCCACCCGTACCATCTCTCCCTGCAAATCAACTCGCACCGTGACAATCGCTCCATTTGGCGAAAATTTGGTGGCATTGCTCAGCAAATTGACCATCACCTGCGTTAAGCGATCAGGATCGACGTTGACAAAAATCACGCCCTCAGGTGCATTCAGTTCGAACCTTACTTGGAACTGGTTAGCGTAGGCTGAAATAGTCCCTAGCGCCGTTTCCAGCAAGGGTTGCAAAGGTTGCACGCTATCGACAAAACGCATATTGCCAGATTCGATTTTTTCGATATCCAGAATGTCATTGATTAAGCGCACCAAGCGTTCGCAATTAGTCTTAGCGATATCGAGCAAGGTCTTGGCACGGGCGGGAATTTCGCCCACTGCCCCTGCTGTCAATAAACCAATCGAGCCACGAATCGACGTCAACGGCGTGCGCAATTCGTGCGAAACCGTCGAGATGAATTCGTTTTTCATGCTCTCGATGCGTTTGCGTTCGCTCAAATCATAGGCAATGCCGAGATAGGCGCTGATTTCCCCGTCCGCATCGCGCAAAGCGGTAATCGAGAGCATAACGGGGAACTGTGTCCCATTTTTGCGGCAATACGTCCACTCATGCTCATCCACCATGCCCAGCCTAGCTTTGGCAACAAACGCAGAGAAATCGGCTGCGACAGGAATTCCTAATTCCGCACTTAAGGCTTGCGCCCGCGCCTCGATTTCTTGCGGCAAATGCAATATCGCTGGCGATTGCAGTCCTACCATTTCGGCAGCGCTATAGCCTAACATTTGTTCCGCACCGCGATTAAAAGTGCCGATCATGCCATCTTGATTGGTTGAAATAATCGAAAAATTACAGCCGTTCAAAATCGCCATATGCAAACTGGTGGTGGCAGCTAATTGTCGATTTAAATCTTGCACCGCGTTTGCACTGCGTTTTTCGTCGGTGATATCGGTGCCAACACCGCAGGTACCGTAAATTTTGCCATCCTCATCCACCAACGGTGAGCGCACGACTAGATAAGTGTGAGGGCCGTCTTCTTGTGGCACCACTACTTCGCTTTGCATGGCTTTACCAGTTGCCAACACTTGATTTTCGCAACTACGGACGTTTGCGGCCATCTCTGCTGGTAAAAATTCTTCCAGCGGCTTGCCGATGATCTCGTCATGGCGCAATTGAAACACCCGCTCGTATTCTGGATTCACATACAGATAGCGACCTTCTATATCGCGCATATGGACATAGGCTGAGGTCCCGCCCATGACAGCGCTCAATAGCTTTTGCGATTGCTGCAAGCGCTGCTCTTTATCGGTTGCCATCGCAATCGCCTCGGCCAACGAGACACTACTGAGTTCCACTTCTGCCCATGCCGCCAGATCAGCCAAGGCTTTTTCGTCATCTTCACTAAAACTGCGCGGCACTTTATCGATCAGACAAAGCGTACCGAGATGAAAGCCATGGGGGCCACGCAAGGGATAACCAGCATAAAAACGGAGATTTAATTCACCTGTGACGAGAGGGTTGTCGGCAAATCGTGGGTCTTGACTAGCGTCGTTGACGACAAAAGCAAAGTCTTGCAGGATAGCGTGGCCGCAAAAGGAAATATCGCGCGGCGTTTCTGCCGCTGCCAACCCTTGTTTGGATTTAAACCATTGGCGGTCACGATCAACCAAAGAAATCAAGGCAATAGGCACGCCAAACATGCGGCAGGCACTGCGTGTCACGCGATCAAATCGCTCTTCAAATGCAGTATCTAGTACCCCTAAGCCACATAGCTCCTGCAGACGGAGATCTTCATTTTGCGGTGTAATCGGTGCTTGCATATTCGTTTAGGTCTTTCTGTCAAGCGAAGCAACGGCTATATACGTCCATATAGAATCCTTGAAGTGCTGCATAGTCATAGCGACTGGCGACGCTGCTGTGTACCCGAGCGACCGAGTGGCAAGCACGGTCTGCCCCATGCGTGGTTAAACGATGAAATATTTGCATAGATCGGGTGGCGGGGCAACGCGACAATCGCAGCGGCAGCGTGTGAATCTGTATGGGGTGCCTATTCTTGCTTGCTAATCATACCCGCAAGAGCACAGCAGGGGCGAGATTTTCCGCCGGAGCCTGAATTTCTTTGTACAGCATTGTTTGATATTGACGTCACCGCCCACTTTCATGGCGAAATGACAATGCGCTGCCAGCAATATGCGCTGGCAGCGTGTGATACCCGCTGCACACGAGAACCTGTGGCAGGGGCTATACTAGCTAGTGTTTACTTAGTGCCGAAAATACGGTCGCCCGCATCCCCCAACCCTGGCACGATATACGCATGATCATTCAAATGCGAATCCAGCGCCGCCGTGAACACTTTCACTTGCGGATGACTTTGTTGGAATACTGTCACACCTTCAGGGGCGGCAACCAAGGCTAAAAACACAATTTGCTCTGGTTTCACACCGCGCGAGGTCAACACATTCACCGCATGCACAGCTGAAT
>JACPVY010000052.1 GCA_016197345.1 Burkholderiales bacterium | reverse complement strand
TTTATGGCGTTGCAGATGTGGGTCAGTGACATTACTAAAATCGCTGTAAGACAAGGCATGGTCATCATCGTCAAAAATAACAGCAGCGATTTGCAAAAAATGCTCATGCTCGGCTAAGCGCGCTTGCAGCACATCGCTAATTTGTTGGGCGCGTAAGTGAAACGAGCGCATTTGTTGCTGCGTTTCCCAGGTACTTGTTTTGCTGTAAATGAGGATGGATAGACATGTGCCGACGAGTAGCGGCATGCCAAGCAAATAGCGGCGCTGCCACCAAAGTGCACGCGGTGCGGCAAAAAAGATCCACACAACTGGTGCTACTAAGACGATGCCGACCAAATCGCCACTCCACCATGCCAGCCAGTTCATTTGCGATTGCTCAAATGCCATTTTTCCGAGCAAGGTCAAACCTAGCACGATCAAGGTTGAACTGACGCAGCATACGAGTGGTATGCCAAACAGGAAATGCAGGATATCGCGGCCGGAATCCATCGCTTCGTGCGTCCACCGGCGCATATAGCGTGTCCCTATCCATGCTTGCAGCGTCGAAGCGGTACTGACGATGATGGCTACCGCAAATTCTTGTGAAAGATTGGCATGCGGCTGCAAAAAGCCTTGCGCATTGAGCAGGAAAGATCCCAGCATGACACCCGGCAAACAGCGCAATCTTGTGCTGACACAAATCCCCAAGGCTAGGCCAGCAGAGGGAAAAATTGCCGTTGCATAGCCGGGCGGCAAGGCTAATAGTAAAGACCATTTGCCCAGCAGTGCATAGAATAAAGCAACCAGCAAGTTCGCCAACACGTCACGTCCTTGCAGCAAAGGGGGTAGTGTTTTCAATTGTTGAAATGTCAATTTAGCAATGTGTTGCGGATTGCATGGATACCCGCCAAATGCCAGACAGTGCGGCAGACATGCAGGAATGATTGTATAGGAATAATGTGCGAACTAGCTTACTAACTTGCTACTTCAGTAATGTGCAGCTTTGTGGCAACAATCCATTTGCATTCCAATCATCGTTGGCCTGTTGTGTGGCGTTATGGCTGTGGTTTGGGGGTGGCCCTCGCGCTAGCGCTAGCGTGGGTCGATGGTTCCTCGGCATCGAGAACTTTAATCCTTGCCTGAATGGGCGGAATCTCGTCTGCATCAATTAACACATCGAGCACGGTTGGCCCAGCGCGGCTGCAAATGGCGGCAATATCTAGGCGCGCCAAATCCTGTGGTGAGCGAATCGTAATCCCTTGGGCGCCATAGGCGCGCGCTTGCATCGCAAAATCTACGCTGGGTAGTTCAAAGCTGGTTTGTTCCGCATGGCGCAAACGCTGCGCATGTTTGACCATCCCTAGTGCATGATCATTCAACACCACGAAAATCACCGTTAAGCGTTCAGCCACTGCTACCGTAATTTCTTGCCCATTCATCAGCATGCTGCCATCGCCGCTAATGCACACGACGGGCGTGGTGCGATCAGCGATGGCGCTACCTATCGAACCACCGATTGCCCATCCCATAGGAGCAAAGCTATGGGTGAGGCGCAGCCAACCAGCGCTTGGCTTACGCCGGGCTTTTTTATCATTGCGCGGTTCGGATAGCCGACGTTCCCGCAGGCGTCTGTCATTAGGGTGCAGGCAATGAATCGCCCATGCCACGCTGTTGCCAGCATCGGCCAAAAAACGTGTCCCCGGCGGAAAGAGCTGCCCTAGATCATGCATTAAGCGCTGCGGCAAAATGGGCGTATTGTCGAGGTGATAGCGGCGCGGATAGCGCTTTAAATTCGCCTGCAACATTTCGCTAGTAGCTTCTATCGGTGGTGGGGATTCCTGCGGATTTTCATCATTTTGGGTTTGCAGGCTGCGCAAATGTGGGGTTGAATAAGTGAATTCGATCAAACGATGGAAGATCGCTAAGATACGACCCCGGATGTGCAACCTCGCCATGGGGGTGCGCGCCAGATTTTCTTCAATTTCTTCGATATGAATCATGCGGGCATTGAGCAGGCTATCGCTCCAGCCATCGCTATCCCATTCGCACATTCCAGTGCCCACCGCAATAATCACATCGACTGATGGATCACGTAAGGTTTTGCTGGCAAGATTGTGACCTGCAAAGCCAAATACACCGCGAAATTGCCGATGATAGGGGCTAATCAAGCCTTTCCCATCGGGGGTCGCAATGACCTGTGCGCCTGTCATCTCGACAAAATGCAAGATCGGCACCATCGCGCCACTACAACCTCCTCCTATTAATAAGACGACATTTGCTGCACGCGACAAAATCGTGCGTAACGCTTGAATACCGTGCTCATCCACAATATCGGGAGGCGTCAAAATTGAACGCAAATTATACGAGGGGCCGATCACGCCAGAGTTGGCCCGCATCACATCCGATGGCAGACTCAAATGCACCGGGCCACGCGGGTTGCTGAGGGCGCGCTGTAACGCCGCAATCAGCTTGGGCTCCAATTGCGCCGGATGTGAGACCAATGAGTTATAGCGAGTACAGGCTTGGAACATTGTCAAAATGTTGACGCCGGTGCAGGCCGATTCTTGCAAGGGGTGTTTGCCGAAGGTCGGTAACGCGGGCTGGCCAGTGAGTACTAGCAGTGGAATATTGTTGTCATAGGCGCAGGAGACGCCGGTTAATAGATTGGTCGCACCTGGCCCAGAGGTCGAGCAACAGACCCCAAGGCCACCGGTATCACGTGCGTAGCCATCGGCCATATAAGCAGCGCTAGTTTCATGCCGCGCCAGCACGTGGCGCACCCCGCCCCGCCGCGCGCTACGCGCCATCGCATTGTATAAAGGTTCAATCACACCGCCGGGTATGCCAAACACAAAGCGAACGTCCAACTGCTCCAGATAAGAAACGAGTAGATCAGCGATGTCAAATGGCGAATCCGGTGTTGCCATATCCCTATGCATGTCCAAACTCCAGTGTTCATGAAGCTAGCCGTCAACAATCTTCGCTCCTGCTGAGCGCCCGAATCACCAAATACGCGAGCTGTATGCAATATAAAGATTCGGTATGGGCTTCGCTCTATTTTGCAATTGTTTTCTATTGGTTAAAAAACAGATTGAGAATCTACAGCAGGGAAATTCTGATGGGATTTTATCGGCGGCCAGAAAGAAAGCGAACGTTTACTGCGAGAATGCTCGAAATGACGGCGGAATAGACGCCGGAGTAGCTTGCGCACAACACAAATTGACGTGTTTGGATGGGGACTCGCTTGGAAAAGCTGAAACGGCAAGGGCGCAGCTACCAAGTAGTGTGCTGCGCCCAAACGTTAAAAAGCAGGGAAAACGTAGAATTAGCGCTTTTGGTTCAACTCAATAATGCGACCAATCAAGCCAGCGCCGGGGAAATCAGTCATGATCACGCCGCTAAAACGGATGCGGTTTAAGTAATCATAAGTTAATACATTGGTGCCTTCGAATGCAATTGTGCAAATGCCGATGAAGCAACTCACACGCGGGAAATCAGGGTAAGAATTTTTCCAACCGGGCGTGGTTAAGCCTGTTGCCAAACGTGGCGCGCCAGTACCGGGGCTGGAATGGCCGCTGACAACGAAATAAGGAAATGAGCCACCCGATGCCGATAAATAATTGATGTAAAAACCATGCTGTGCCGCGGGTAGATTTTGCGCATTATTGGCAGTATTCAAATGATTTTTCACCTTTTCCCATTTGCTATACAAATCCCAATTCGTCGTCATATTGTAGGCATCTTGCGCTTGCATGCTGCCATAAGGGATGCCGAAATCAATGCCAGAGAAATTGCGCATGACGACGATTTTTCCGCGTACATTATTTAACGTGACATCGCTATTATTCCCGCGCCAAAAATATTGGCTATAGCGAGCATCGTTCGCGTAATTCGTAAAAATTTCCGCAAAACTCAAATTACTATTCGCGACATCATATTCTTCCGACACCCGCATCATCACCGTTTCGCTAGGGTGCGCGGCTAAGAAACGTGTCACCGCTTGCAGCACATCATCAAAATTAGCGTGTTGATAAACGAAGCCATGATGAATCGCGAATTTATTGTCGATGCGGCGGCAGCGGATATCGAGCATGCGGATCCCCGCCATCAATTGATTGTCGAGCGACATGGACTGGGTTTGCACAATATCGCCACCGTAGAACGACATCGTATCGTGGGTGCCGGGGATCGAGATATCACGTAAGGCCTTATCGCCGCTAATGCCTTGCATCCAGTCGGCATGGTAAGCATTGACTTGCGCATCGTGCGAATACGCGCTGTGGTTGTGGGCGTTAGCGTGACTAGCGGCGAGGCTAAACACAAAGGCTGTTGCGAATTGAAAAAAACGGCGGCTAAAGCTGTGCGCTGCAAACATGTCTCATCCTTTTTCTGTGTTGTGGATAGGGAAAACTGACGCTAGAAGATGGTGCACATTGCATGCACCGGGCGTTCTTATGAATTGCTTAGCTGCGCATCGTAGCCAAAGCATCGAGAGCTGGCTAGTGCTTTTGTGGAGGATGGATTCGGTTTTGTGTGTGGATGGGCGAATCATTAGCGCTTAGGCTAATTGCTTGCTCGTGGCAGCGGCTTGCATCGCGCAAGACGAGCGCGATGTGATGAATGGTGTAACGATGGCAGATTTTCGCAAGATCAAAATCCGCGGGCAACAAAGTTGCCCGCCCTACACTGTCGTTATGTCACTTTTTAAGCCCGATCAGGCGCAAACAATTTATCGTATGCGGCGAGCAAAGTTTGATGCATCGCACTGCCTTCCATATTTGGCCCTAAATTATCCAGACCAAAGAAGCGCTGTTCGCGCGCTAGCAATGCTTTTGCCGTCGCTAGCGTTTCTTCACCGTATAGCAGACCCAGTACGCGCTGATATTGTGCGGAGTCTTCTAGCGTCAAGATGCTTTCGATGCAGCGATACACTAAGCGGCGTTTTGGTTCCAAATCGCGGAAGTGGTGAATCCAATCGCAGCCTTCCAAAATCGCTTCAACATCGCCCACGGCGAGCGCTAGCAGGGTCTTCAATTCGCCGATGCGTAGTTGCTTCCATGCAGTGCCGACTGGAATCGCTAAGCCCAAAATTTCCCACAACGGGCGTTCATCGTTCAGGTTTTGCGTTTGCAATTCATCCAGCAAATTATCGCATTCGTCTTCACTCAAATCTTGCAGGCGCACTAAATAGGGACGGATCAAATTGCCGACGCTATTGTTTTCCCATTCCAAATCTTCAACCGGATAAATTTCCGACATGCTAGGGACCAAAATGCGGCAAGCATAAGCACCTTGCTCATCGAAATCGGCGACGTAAATATCTTTGCCTTCGGCATGGATGCAGGCCACTAGCCAATCGTAATCTTCTTGCGTGGTGGTGGAGAAATTCCAATCGGCGAATGGGAAATCAGGCGTGTCACGCATGAAATCCCAACTGATGACGCCGCTCGAATCGACGAAATGGATTTCCAAATTGGCGACGGCGTTGATTTCGCTCATATCAAAGCCAGGTTCTGGGAAGCCCGTCAACGAATCTAAAGCACGGCCTTGCAGCAATTCCGTCATCGCGCGTTCTAGCGCAATTTCAAAACGGGGATGCGCGCCATAGCTAGAAAACACGCCTTGATCTTGCGGGTGCAACAACGTCACATTCATCACCGGATATTTGCCACCGAGCGACGCATCTTTCACCAAAATACCAAAACCTGCTTTGCGCAAACCAGCGATGCCAGCGGCGATATTCGGATAGCGTGCAATCACTTCATCCGGCACTTCGGGCAAACATAAGCCTTCGCTAATGATGCGGTACTTGATATGGCGTTCAAAAATTTCGGACAGCGCTTGCGTACGTGCTTCCATCAGCGTATTGCCAGCCGCCATGCCATTGCTGACATATAAATTACCGATGATATTGACCGGAATAAAGGTGGTCGCACCGTCGCGCAAGCGTTGGTAGGGCAGGGTGCAGATGCCGCGCGCGACGTTGCCAGAATTGAGATCGACCAACACATCGGCACCGATTTCACCTTCTGGGTTATAGAACGCATGCAATTCTGGATTGAGCATCTCTGCTGGCCAAGTATTCTCTTCAGTCGGCGCAAACCAGCGTTCTTGTGGGTAATGCACAAATGGGCGATTCGCGCGGGTTTCGCCGAGATAAAAATGGGTCCAGAAATAATGTGTTCCTAAGCGCTCAAAAAATTCACCATACGCGCTCGCGCGCGCGGCTAGCTCGGTCGCCCCTTTGCCATTGGAAAACAGCATCGGGCATTCTTTATCCTTCATATGAGTCGACCAAATGCCATCGACTTCGTGCAAGAGCGAGGATTCGACTAATTCAAAACCGCGTTTGGCAAGCTTGGCCTGCATCGTCGCAATTGTCGATTCGAGCGAGGCATCTTTGCCGGGGATAAAAGTATTGGTTTGCATGGAGACCTCAGTCATGAAAAGTCGAAATAGGCGAGCACAGCGCGGCTAGGCACAGAAAGCAGGCGCTAACGGGCGTTATAAAGCGAAAGAGTGAATATTGCATCGCGCTATGTCCATCAGGGTAAATAAGGGTGACACCCGGATCGACACAGAAATTGGCGTGAAGAATAGGGAAAATGGGCGGTAAAGCACAATCGCGCGGCATTTTACAACGAAAAGCCAGTCAAGGTGCGGGCACTTTGCATCGCACACTACCGACGCCGGAAAGAAAAAAGCGACGGTTTATACTGCCCGTCGCTTTCTGTTTGATCTAGCATGAGGATCACCACCGCGCTTACGCCAGATGCACGTAAGCGCAGCGTGTCACCTTAGCCGACTAATGAAATGGCACTCACATCGAGTTTCACCACACCGGTCAAGGTCAAGGTTTGTCCTAAGCCAAGGTCGATGATGGTGTTGCCGTTTTCTTGATGGGCGTGGGCTAGCACGTCGTTGGCACTCGTGAACTGCAAATCGTTGAAGCGATGCGAGAAGACGAGATGATCATTCCCCGTGCTAGAGAACTGATCAATCGTGGTCGCACCAGCAAGCATAGGTTTGATGGTGAACGTATCAACCGCTGTCGTGCCATGTAGTGCTACCACGCTCGCGCCGGTGGCTGTACCGGAAACAAAGCCCAGATCGGCCTCAGCGGCAACCGTAGTATGGCCATCTTTCCACACCACGTTGGTCGTACTCAAAATCGCGTTGCCATTGCTGCTGCTGTTTTGCGCCACGCCTTTGAGCTTGATTGCACTGATGCCAATAGCATCGAGTGAGCTGAATTCACCCGCATCGTTTTGCCCGTTCTGGTTGTTGTCGCTCCAAACCCCCACTTGCTTCCACAGCGCATCTTTGGCATCAAACACGCCATCGTGATTGCTATCGAACACGGTAGCAAAGCCTTCCAGACTGGAATTGCCGCCTTTGCTATAGGCTTGGAAGCTCAACTCGGCGATATTATCGACTTTGCCGTTGTTGCTGCCATCAAAGGCCAGCAGCCCGTTGCCCTTCGCTACCCAGCCAGTGAAGTCGCGCACACCATCGTCGTTGACATCCATCGTGCTACGGCTGACCGAAGCGGCAGATAAATGAATGCCTTTGCCATCCAGATCGAGCACCAATGGGGCAAAGGCGCTCAAGTTCGTCACAGCGCCAGCCTTGTCGCTAATGCTAGCTTGCGCCAAGGTCTGACCATTGCCACCGACAACATAAAAGCCTTGTGTGCCAACTGTATTGCTACCAGCATCGGCGCTGAGCTGATGCGCATTGTTAGCCAATTTCAAGCTCAACTCGCCCGGCTTAGCGGCATCATCGTGTACCGCCAGCAAGGTTTGCGCTTGATCAGCGTTGCCTTGATGCCAGACGCTATCGAGGCTAGGTGCAATCGTTTTGGTGGCGGTGCTTTGTGCATTGAACGTCACACCTGCCGCTTTGGATGGCGCGGATGAGGTTGTCTTGACACCAACCCACAACCAGAGGTCGGAATAAGACGGTGGCGAACCGTTATCTGTAGCGCGTAAATCAACTAAATAGAACGATTTGGTGGCGTAATCTGCGGCAGCAGTCAAGCTCACCGCGCCAGTGTTGGCATTGACGCTCAAATACGAGGTATCGCCTGAGGTTTTGGATATTGATGTCAACCGCTTCGCTGATTGTATTAGCGGAGTGGTTGACATCGGTTGCTGTCACCGAGATGTGATAAATCGATTTCGCTTCATAGTTTGGTGAATTCACAAACGTAACGGCGCCAGTCGTCGCGTTGACGGCAAATTGTGACGCATCGACGCCAGATATGCTGTAAGACATATTGGGGTTGGCAAGGTTAGTCGTTGCTTGAATATTGTAGATTGCTGCAGTTGTCGCTACATTTTCCGCCACTGTGATAGCAGATCGCGTATCGGCGAAAGCAATTGTTTCGCTGACTGCATTGATTACATTGAGCGTAACTGCCTTGCTACCTTGCAAGCCCGTACCACCATCATATGCCACCACATTGAAGTTGTAGCTCGTTTTGGTTTCGTAATCTGGTGATACCTTGAGCGATACCGCACCAGTCGTCGAGTTAATAGAAAACGCGCTAGCGTCGGCGCCGCTCAAGGAGTAAGACAAGTAGTTCACGCCTGATACAAGCACAGGCGGCGCGCTCGTTGTCGCCGTATACACCGTTGTGCCAACTGGCATGTTTTCCAACACATTGAAGCTGGCCGCCGATGAAATCACTGGCGTGGGGGCAACATTTATCGTCACCGCTTTGATGGTAGTTAGCAGTGGTGATCCTTCGTCAGTAACGATAACATTAAAGTTATAGCTGGCCTTAGTTGCAGCATCAGCAGTCGCTTTCAACTTCACTACGCCGGAGAGTGGGTGGATATCGAAAGCACTCGCATCGGGGCCACTCAAACTAAAGTCTACTAAATCCCCATCGATATCGGAGTAGGTTGTCGTATACACCTTTGAACCAGCCGCCAAATGATCGGCGATTGAAACGGTGCTGGCACTGGTCACCACTGGCGGATCGTTGACGTTTAGCACATCAATTTCCACAACTTTGTTTACGAAGGCTGTTAGATTCAGGTCATCGTACACATAGGCGTTGAATTTATAAACCGCCCCAGGATATAAGTCGGAGGCATTTTTTAAATACACGTTGCCGGTTTCTTGTTGAACAATGAATTTGTCAGAATTATAAGAAAGAAGGCTAAATTCGTAGTGAGCGGTTGGCCACTGCGTTGCAGCCGTGATGGTGTACACATAAATGCCTGAGAAAGTACCCAAGGTGGGATCATTCACTGTCACCATATTGGTACGTTCCGGGATTGTTGCGATTGCTGGCGAAGTAATGGTCAATAATTCGTTAGCGTTATCAGTAATATTCAGCGTAACAGCCTTGCTGCTGCTAGTCGCTGCGGTATTGTTTTCAGTCGCAATGACATTGAAGCTATAGCTCGGTTTTGTTTCATAATCTGGCCGATTTTTCAATGTGACCGCACCCGAATTAGCGTCGATATTGAAGGCAGCTGCGTCTGTCCCACTGACGCTAAAAGTGATGCTACTGTTGCTAAGCGGGTCGTAGGCACGCGCGTTATACACCACGGTATTTGATGGTAAATTTTCCGGCACGCTTACAACAGCATCAGAGAAAATCGTTAGCGCGGTATCGGTGACGTTGAGTGTCACTGCCTTGCTCGCATTTAATGCTGGTGTGCCGTTATCGGTTGCTACCACATTGAAGCTATAGCTGTTTTTTGTGTCAAAATTTGGCACCGCTTTCAGCGTGACAGCACCCGTGCTTGCATTGATATCGAATGCAGCCGCATCGGTACCACTCAAGCTATAGGTCAAGGTCGTGCCAGCATCAACATCAGTCGCTGTCGCCGTGTACACCACCGTGCTAGTTGGGGTACCTTCCACCACGCTGGCTGTCGCTAATGAGGTGACGACCGGTGCCTCATTGACATTGGTGATGTTCAGCGTCACTGCTTTGCTGGCGTTCAGTACAGGCGTGCCGTTGTCGGTGGCGACGACGTTGAAGCTATAGCTCGCCTTCGCTTCAAAGTTTGGCGAACTGATGATGGAAACCGCGCCAGTGGTCGCATTAATCGTGAAAGATGCCGCGTCGGTGCCGGATAAGCTGTAGGTCAAGGTTTGGCCGACATCTTGATCGGTGGCGGTGGCGGTATACACCACGGTATTGGCAGCGATGTTTTCTGCCGCGCTGGCGGTGGTGCCGGAGGTGATCACTGGCGTATCGTTGACATTGGTTACGCTGACGGTGATCGCCTTGCTCGCGTTCAAGACTGGCGTACCGTTATCGGT
>JACPVY010000051.1 GCA_016197345.1 Burkholderiales bacterium | reverse complement strand
CACGCGCTTTTAAAATACCGTCTTGATGAATACCAGAAGCATGGGCAAAGGCATTGGCCCCCACCACAGCTTTATTCGGCTGCACCGCAAAACCGGTGATTTGCGACACCATTTTTGAGCTAGCGACGATTTGCGTCGTATCGATGCCACAGCTTAAGTTGTAATATCCGGCGCGGGTTTTCAAAGCCATCACCACTTCTTCTAGCGCGGTATTGCCTGCGCGCTCGCCCAAGCCATTGACCGTGCATTCAATCTGCCGTGCACCACCTATCATCACACCTGCTAAGGAATTCGCCACCGCTAAACCCAAGTCATTGTGGCAATGCACTGACCAGATCGCTTTATCTGAATTAGGGACACGCTGGCGCAGATTTTTAATCGTTTCGCCAAATAATTCGGGCACGGCATAGCCTACGGTGTCGGGGAAGTTGATGGTGGTCGCGCCTTCGGCAATCACCGCTTCTAGCACCCGGCATAAGAAATCTGGATCAGAGCGGCTACCATCTTCGGGCGAAAACTCGATATCGTCAGTAAATTGACGGGCAAAGCGCACCGCCAGAATGGCTTGCTGCAAGACTTGTTCGGGCGTCATGCGCAGCTTCATTTCCATGTGCAGCTTGGAGGTGGCGATGAGCCAAGAGTGAACGATGCGGGGCGGGCGACCATGCCATCGACGGTGAGCCGCCAATCGGCGAATCCGGCGGCCTGTCGCGCTTTGAACTCCTTGTCTTGTGGCGGTCTGCCATTTGCGTAGGATGCTCGCCGTCACGTAAGGTGGTATCGAAAATGATGATCTTGTCACTACTCGTCATACCACCTCCTGCTGCATGTCTCATGTCAACGGGGTGCGAGCCTAGGCTGAGCGCTCGCGATCAGTGTGCTATATCAGTGCGTTACCTCAGTGTTCATCTAACTCCGCATGCTCGGCTGATTCTGGCTCGGTTTGAATCAAACTGACCGGACGGCCTTTGCGCAAGCGCCAGAAAAAGACGATATAACCTGACAAACCATATGCCACAAACACCCCAAACAAGGCAATCGGTGGATGGTAAGTGATCACGACAATGATCAACACCAACAAAAAGACGGCGATAAAGGGGACAGATTTGCGGAAATTGACGTCTTTAAAACTGTAAAAGGGGACATTCGTCACCATCGTCAAACCAGCGAACAAGGTGATAAACCAAGAATACCACTGTAATTGGTCGCCATCGATATTCCAATAATTCATCAAGAGCACAAAACCGGCGACTAAACCAGCGGCGGCTGGGCTAGGCAAACCTTGGAAATAGCGCTTATCGACGACGGCGATATTGGTATTGAAGCGCGCTAAACGCAAAGCGGCGCCAGCGCAATGAATGAAAGCAGCGAGCCAACCGAGTTTGCCCATGCCTTTCAGCGACCAAACATACATCACTAAGGCCGGCGCTGCGCCAAAGGACACCATATCGGACAAACTATCGTATTGCGCACCAAATTCACTTTGGGTATTGGTTAAGCGGGCAATCCGGCCATCTAGGCTATCTAACACCATCGCAATAAAAATGGCGACGGCAGCATGATCGAATTTGAGATTCATTGCCATCACAATGGCATAAAAGCCGCAAAACAAGGCGGCTGTGGTGAAGGCGTTCGGTAATAAGTAGATGCCGCGATGAGGGGCTTTAGATACTTTCGCAACACCTTCAGGTAGCGCTTTGCGCTGGCTGGTAAAACGATTGAGTCGCCGCAACTGATCCATTTTGGGCGTGGCCGATTTTGGTTTGCGTCGATTAAATGTTGCCATATTTATTTCATCTCATTCAAAACGGGGTTTTTACTGTTACTGCAAATACTCGGGGTAATTCTGTACAGCTATCTTGATCGACTTCATCGTGCCTCGCCATAGCGCTAGCACTAGCACTAGCACTACTCAGGCGAACTCGGCCAAAATCGTTTCCGTTGCGGACACTTTATCGCCCACAACGACCTTAGGCATGGCGCTCAATGGCAGGTAAATATCCACCCGCGAACCAAAGCGAATCGAACCATAGCGTTGTCCGCGAACTAAGACTTGTCCCGCTTTTACGACACATAAAATGCGGCGGGCGATCCAACCTGCTACTTGCACACAACTCACAGTTTGCCCACTAGGGGTTGTGATGACGATGGCATTGTGCTCATTTTTACTAGAACCTTGATCCAACTCGGGATTGACAAACTTCCCAGCAAAATATTGCACATAATCAATTTTTCCATCGACTGGTGCGCGATTGCTATGCACATTGAAAAAATTCATCAACACACTAATTTTTAAGGCCTCGCGGTTCGCAAACTGGTCACGCGCTTTTTCCACCACCACTACCCGCCCATCGGCCGGCGACAAAATCGCATTCGGATGCAAGGGCACGACCCGTACTGGATCGCGATTCGCCTGCCAGACGAATAAGGCGAGCAACCAACACGGCGCAGAATAGAGGGGGGCTAGCAAGGTCACCACCAGCGCCAATAGTATGGCGGCAGTCAACAGAGGCCATGCTTCACGCGCTAACACGGGGTGCGGGTAATTATTCAACTTCGCTCCAGACTGTTCAAATCATGCTTTGCTATCTCGCGCCCTCTCAAGCGCACCTATCGCCCATGCATCGTTTCCACATCATTTACATTTACTACGACCGACTCGACATCATGGGACAGAGCGACCACTTACCGTGCGCTCTGCGCAAACCCGGCATCTTACCTTGCAGCCAGCTTTATTGCACAGAGTTCCAGCTCTATTCGTTTCAAGTTGTGAAACTGCCAGCATGGCGTGGCCTCCATGCAAGCCGCCTTCGCCAAGCTATTATCGGCAGCCAAGTCGCATTGCGTAGCGCTTTATTCGCTCACTTGGTGGCATTGTCCACCGCTTTGTTCATGTTTTCAGCTTCTTTACCGACCGCACTTGCCGTTGCTTTCGCTTTTGCGACGGCATCAAGCTGGGCTTTCAGAAGGTCATTGGCTTCGGTGGGTAAATTTTTGCTGCCTTCGCTGCTGCTGGCTGCGCTCGCCGTTGCGTTGGTGGCTGTGCTAGCGGGAACGCTGGCCGCTGGACTGTCCTTTTTGCTACAGGCACCGAGGCTGAGCAGGCTGATGCCGATTGCGAGCGCCGCGCATATGCGCCAGCCACGTGTGGCAATAGCAGAAATGGGGACATAGGGTGAATTGGTCTGTATCATCGTCAACCTTTAGCGGCGATTGTATTTGAACAACTGGAATAATGCGCTTACGCAACATG
>JACPVY010000664.1 GCA_016197345.1 Burkholderiales bacterium | reverse complement strand
CGTCGATGACGTGCAACTGAGGTCGGCCAGCACTCCGGGCGACAATCGCGCCTCTGAAATTTCCGAAATTTCGCGTGGTCTGAAAGGATTGGCGAAAGAACTCAATTGCCCCGTGATTGCGCTTTCGCAGCTCAATCGCTCGCTAGAACAACGTCCCAATAAGCGTCCCGTGATGTCAGATTTGCGTGAATCTGGCGCTATCGAGCAGGATGCTGACGTTATTTTGTTTATTTATCGTGATCAGGTGTATAACCCCGATTCTCCCGATAAGGGCACGGCCGAAATCATCATTGGTAAACAGCGTAACGGCCCGATTGGTGCAATTCGTCTGACTTTCTTGGGCGAATACACTAAATTTGGCAACTACACAGGTAATCTTTCCGTATATGGTGGGGACTAAACCCACCTTTCTATTTTTGCATCACACCCGCAATACAATTGCAACACACCATCTGACCTTACAAAGAGAGAGCAAACATGTTTGGACGATTAATGCCGACCGAAGGTAAATTTTTTGAGCTGTTCAATCAGCATGCAGAATTTTGCTTGAAAGGCGCGCATGAAATGCTGGCCTTGATGACCAATTTCGATGATCTCGATATTCGCGTACATGCAATCGAAAGCATAGAACAAGAGGCAGACAAAGTGACTGCCGCAACGATGGAAATGTTGCACAAAACCTTCATCACCCCGATTGATCGGGATGATATCCATAAACTGATTACGCGCATGGACGACATCCTCGATTTGATGGAAGACGCCGCGCAAACCGTGTCGCTATACGACATTAAAGCAATTACGCCAGAAGCGAAACGTTTGGCCGAACTTTGCTTAGCTTGCGTGGAAAAAGTGAAGGCAGCGGTGAAGTTGTTGAGCAGCATGGATAACTCGCAAGAAATCATGAAGATTTGCGTCGAGATCGACCGCTTGGAATCGGATGCCGATCATGTGATGCGGGCGGCGATGTCGAAATTATTCCGCGACGAGCCAGACGTGAAAAATCTGATCAAACTGAAGGCCATCTATGAAATCTTGGAAATGGTGACTGACCGTTGCGAAGATGTGGCGAAAATCATCG
>JACPVY010000663.1 GCA_016197345.1 Burkholderiales bacterium | reverse complement strand
TGCTGCAAAGAATGCTCTGGCCACTTCGTCGTGAACTCTCTTGATTTGAACAATGAATATGTCTGCGGACTGTGTCATATGCCATCGCGCGCTGGCAAAACGAAAAAAGCGCGTGAATTGGATAATGCCGCTTCTATCGCTGCTTGAGCCATCTGAATATCGGGTTGGGCGTGATTGAGGCGCCAACCAACGGGCAGGAAAAGCATTCGCGGAGTGCGTGGCGCGCGCCGGCGACGGTTGCTTTACTGATTCAGGTGATTTGCGCGATATTGTTGTTGCTTACAGCAAAATTGCTAGTGCCTATCATGCATTGGCAAATTAGTTTGATACAGCTTGCCTTAGCGCAAGGCGTGCTTGCAGCGACATTCTCTTGGTTGCGCAAGTTGGATGTATGGTGGATATTGATTCAACTATTGTTTCCATTGGCGCTGGTATTGGTAATCGCCTTGCAATTGCCATCGTGGATATTCTTGTTTGCCTTCGTTTTTACCCTCCTTTTATATTGGAGTACATTTCGTACCCAAGTTCCTTTCTATCCGTCAGGTCCTGATGTTTGGCATGCTGTTGCTGATTGTCTCCCCGCGCACCCAGCGCGCGTAGTGGATATCGGTAGCGGCTTGGGTGGACTGAGTTTGAGTCTGGCTGCCACCCGGCCCGATTGCCACATTGTCGGCGTCGAATTAGCGCCTATGCCTTGGTTGGTGAGTTGGTTGCGGGCGCGTTTTGTTGATGCTGCTAGTGGACGCAGGCCAGAATTTTTGCTGATGGATTACGAGCAATTGAATTTCGCCGACTTTGATCTTGTTTTTGCCTATCTTTCACCTACCGCAATGACACCCCTATGGAGCAAAGCAAAAGCAGAAATGCGGCCCGGCGCTGTATTGCTTTCCTACGAATTTATCATCCCTGACATGGTGCCGGACATGCAAAAAATGATCAATTCGCGTCAAGTCATGCTGTATGGATGGCGTTTTTAGTGCGTCAATTCGTTATTTGCTTGCGGGGAGAACGTTCTCAAGTTATTGTAGTTCATATCGTAATTTTGCTAAAAGCAAGTAAGCTTGAGGCAAAATGGGGACACTGGCTCTGCTCCCCCATCGCGGTCATCGAGGGGTATTGATTGGAAGAAGACTGGCTTTGTATTAGGCCTGTCCCAGCTACAGGAGTTTTCACGCTTGTTAGTCATCATTGGATATCTCATCGTTTTAGCCTCGGTCTTTGGTGGCTTTGCGATTTCAGGCGGGCATTTGGCCTCGCTCTTTCAACCGGTCGAATTACTCATGATCGGCGGGGCGGCCACGGGTGCTTTTTTGGTTGGTAACAATGGCAAGTCGATCAAGTCAACCTTGCAGGCTTTGCCTACAGTCCTCAAGGGATCGCGGTACAACAAAGCACTGTACCTAGAACTGATGTCCTTATTGTTTGATGTGCTCTCCAAAGTACGGAAAGAAGGCTTGATGTCGATCGAAGGTGACATCGAAAAACCGGAAGAGAGCCCTGTCTTTAGCAAATATCCCGGCGTCCTGACGGATCATCATATTGTCGAATTCATGACGGATTATTTACGTCTGATGGTCTCGGGCAATATGGATGCTTTCCAAATTGAAAATCTGATGGATAATGAAATCGAAACCCATCACCACGAGGGTGCGGTACCCGCACATTGCATTGCAGCGCTGGGTGATGGGATGCCTGCTTTCGGGATTGTGGCAGCGGTGATGGGGGTGGTTCATACCATGGCGTCAGTCGGTATCCCGCCAGCAGAACTGGGGATTTTGATTGCAAATGCGCTGGTCGGCACATTTTTGGGGATTTTGCTTGCTTATGGATTTGTCGGACCGCTAGCGAGTTTATTAACGCAAAAATTGGAAGAATCTGCCAAGATGTACCAATGCGTGAAAGTGACGCTGTTGGCGAGTTTGAACGGTTATGCACCAGCCTTGGCTGTCGAGTTTGGACGTAAGGTACTGTACTCAACTGAGCGGCCATCGTTTTCTGAGTTGGAAGATCATATTAAAAAAGGTAAGTCAAAATAAGCAACGCTACGAAGTACGAAAAACGCTTGAGGTGACGCAGCATGGCAGACGAAGGACTACGACCGATCATCGTCAAACGGATCAAAAAATCCGGTGGCGGGCATCCCGGTGGCGCGTGGAAAATTGCCTACGCCGACTTCGTTACTGCGATGATGGCGT
>JACPVY010000662.1 GCA_016197345.1 Burkholderiales bacterium | reverse complement strand
AAGCGTGCTTGCATCACGCCCGCCCAGCGCTCTTCATCGCTATAGCGCGGTGACGTCAAGGCCGTACTTTCGGGACGCCACCCCCAAGTATTCGAATCACCATAGACGAGGATGCGGATTTGCGCGCTAGCGGGGGTGCATATGATCAAAGCTGAACACAGCAGCAAAATAAAGCGAAGGAAAGGATGTTTGTTCATCGTGGTAAGGGAGATGTCCAGTGAGAAAAGTACGGCGATTATGCAGACGACATCTCACATTCACAACGGCAGTAGCAATCGCTTGCATTCAACAACAAAGACTGGCACATATTGATGTCCGAAAACAGCTAGCCCTGCCTCATTTGCAGGCGTATAAAGTCGGCATGGACACTCAAACTACTCCCCCACCAGATGACGACGGCGATTTACTTGCCGCCACGCCGACGCTAGATGCCGCGAGCTGCTATCGCGCTGTCACCGCCCGCGATACGCGCTTTGACGGCGTGTTTTTCACCGCAGTCAAGACCACGGGCATTTATTGCCGCCCGGTGTGCAGCGCGAAAACGCCTGCCGCCTCGTCTTGCACCTTTTTCACCAGTGCGGCGCAGGCGGAAAACGCCGGTTTTCGCCCTTGTTTGCGCTGCCGCCCGGAACTTGCGCCGTATGCCTTACAGCAAAATCTGGCGTATGCGGTGTGGCAAAAGATTTGTGCTGGCGCGCTCAATCACGCCAGCTTGGATGAATTAGCGGTCGAGGTGGGTTTATCGAGCCGTCAATTGCGCCGCGTTTTACTCCAGCATTTTGGCGTCGCCCCAGTTGAATTAGCGCAAACCCAGCGCCTGCTATTAGCCAAGCAATTGCTGACCGAAACCACGCTCCCAGTGACTGAAATTGCGTTTGCGGCAGGTTTTGGCAGTTTGCGCCGCTTCAATGATTTATTTCAAACACGCTATAAGCTCGCCCCTAGCCAGCTACGGGTACGCCAACGTGCACCGAAAGCCGATGCGCAAGGCATCACGCTCAAATTAGCGTTTCGGCCACCGTTTAACTGGCCCGGCATGTTGGACTATTTTTTTAGCCGCCGCTTGCACTCGGTGGCAGTCGTCGATCAAAGCAGTTATCGCCGTAGCGTGCTACTTAACGGCCATAGCGGTTGGCTAGCGGTGCAGCATGATGGCAAGGGTAACTTTCTGACGCTGCAATTTTCGACTAGCTTGCTGCCAGTGTTGCCATTGCTGCTGACGCGGGTGCGCGAGCAATTCGATTTGGATGCGAATCCCGAATTAATCCGCCACGATTTGCATTTACCGGGACGACGGGCAGAGACGGTAATAGCGTTTGCACGTTTTGCGCAGGCCGGTGGTTTGCAGCCACCCGCCGGGCAGGATTTAGCCAGTACGCTAGCGCAATTGCAAAGCTTGCCCGGCATAGGCGCATGGAGCGCGAACTACATTGCCTTACGCGCATTGCGCTATCCCGATGCCTTTCCATCTGGCGACTTGGTTTTGCAAAAAGCGCTAGGCCGAATATTGCAAATGGATGATGAAGAAAAACGCCCGAGCGCCAAGCAATTGGAGAAACATGCGCAGCGCTGGCAACCTTGGCGCGGTTACGCCGCGTTAGCACTATGGCACAGCATGCCGCTGATTCAACAAGCTCCCGGCACGGAGGAAACATGATTTACTACTTAAACCATCACAGCGCCCTCGGCGAAATCAAGATCGCTAGCAGCGAAAAAGGTCTATGTTCGGTGCGTTTTCCAGACCACGCACATTGGCAAACGGAACGCGAACAAGGCTGGCAAGAGCGGCGCGACCACGCCATCTTGCAACGGGCCGTGCAGCAGCTAGATGAATACCTAGCAGGTCAGCGCCAACATTTTGAACTACCACTTGATGCGGGCGGCACGCCATTTCAGCAGCGCGTGTGGCAGGCATTACTGAGCATTCCCTATGGCCAGACCAGCAATTATGGCGCCCTCGCGCAGCAAATCGGCCAACCGAAAGCGGCCCGCCCACTTGGCGCAGCCAATGGTCGCAATCCGCTATCGATTATCGTGCCCTGTCATCGTGTGATTGGCAGCAATGGCGATTTGGTCGGCTATGCTGGCGGGCTGGAGCGTAAGCGCTTTTTGCTAGCGCTAGAGAATCGGCAGGCACGATTAGATGGCATAGATGTAGTGGCGGCGTAATCTCCACTTTGTAAACGCCTACCAACCGCTATGTTCTTTCCACCGTGGTGAAAATATTTACTTGCTCACAGGAAAATAAATGCTATGCTATCAAACATGTTGTAGAGCAACACCTTGCTAAGGCCAACTTCCCGCCTGCGCATTTTGCTCACTCAGCGCCTGCTGCGGCTACCGCCATACAGGATCAAGAGTCCCGGAGCATGACTCGTCAGTGAAACCTTATTGATGACAAACTTATCGGGAGAAGATCATGAAAAGTATTCGTGCTAAAGCGCGTGCCGGAATGCGGAATTTGTTAGTTGACCACGAACGTCTCGACCAATTGGAACACTTGCTTGAACAGCTGGTCACGGCCACCAGACCCCACATTCCTAGCGAATTGGTGCTGCAGTTAGAGCAAATTTCTCATGCCAAAGCGCAACGCAAACCCTATACCATCGTGCCAGATTAAGCATTGTTGAAGCGAATGGCACCTCGAATGCGCAGGCAAAACCTCCTGCCCATTCGACCCACCTAAGCGCACTACCCTAAGCAAATTAGGCGCTTGCGGTCAACGCACCGACCGCAGCGCGCAATTGCTGATCTAACTCAGCATGGCTCACTTTCGCTTGCGCCACATCAAAATTACTGCCAAAACTAGGGATTGCTAAGCTTGCCTTCACTACCCCAGCAAAAAATGGCGCCGAGTTGGTTGCCGCGGCGAGCACGCTAGCACCGCCACGCGCGCCGGGCGAGGTTGATAGCAAGACCATCGGTTTGCCCTGAAACACTTTGCCATTGATGCGAGAACACCAATCGAACAAATTTTTGTAGGCTGCTGAGTAAGATCCATTGTGCTCAGCAAACGAAATCATGAGCGCATCGCTATCTGCAATTTTTTGCAAGAAGGCTTTTGCCAAGGCTGGCTGGCCCAGTTCAGCTTCTCTATCGATGCTAAACAACGGTAATTCATAATCGTTCAAATCCAAGACTTCAACTTGCGCGTCAGCCACTAAGCTAGCAGCGTACTGCACTAATTGTTTGTTGATGGATTTTTTGCTATTGCTAGCGGCAAAGGCGAGTAATTTCATGGAACATCCTAAGATGGGTTGAGAGCGAATTGGGGACACTGAAAAACCGAAGGACTGGGCGCGGCTCGTGGCTCGTGGCTCACCATTCGCAGTTCGCATTGTCCGTGGGTATTTTGGTTTTCAAGCGAACGACATGATAATATAAATTGCAGGCGTATTCCGAAAGTAGACAGCGCTACCAATTCCAATGGAAAACACGTCCATAGCCAGCCACAATTCTCTCATCTTTGATTCACCGCACATTTAAAAAACCACCATCGCACTAATCACATGCACCGCCTTCACAACAAAATTTAAAAATCTATTTTGCGAGACAAACTTATTCAAGTGTCGTCGCCTTTTCAAATTAAAATAAGACCGCCGTCGCGGTCTTATTTTAATTTTTTTATTTTAATTATTTTTCATGATGGTTTCGTAAGCAGATGGGGCATCGGCCTGCACGATCGAAGTCGCATTCGTCCAAGCAAGTGCTGAGGCGTTACCAGTGACGGCGGCGGGAGTCATGGTGATCGTCGCACCGCTGACATTGGTACCAACATCGGCAGCTAAGGTGACGGTGATGATGCCTGCGCCAGTTATCGTCGTACTAGCGATTTCTTTAGTCGCCGCTAAGCTAGGCAGCTCGGTGTTATCGGTTGAATTGCATTTCGCCAAATCGCCACCGGATTCGCCGGCGCAAGTGGCAATGGCTGTTTTTAGAGGTTGCGTCACTTTGAGCACATTGCCCAATTTCGCTTTAACAGTGTAGTTTTGATAGGCAGGTAAAGCGACTGCGGCCAAAATCCCGATGATTGCGACAACAATCATCAATTCGATTAAAGTAAAACCAGCTTGAATATTTTTAGCAACTTGTGCATTTTTGATGGCTTTCATTTTATTTCTCCTTGGTGGTGTTATTTAACAAGTATTGCAACGCTATGCAATGACATATGCAAACAGCGTGCCAGCTTTAAATAAATCGTTTTATGGCGTCTTTATCCCTTCATTGTTTCTCAGTCCAATATCTGCTCCGCTCGCTACAGTTTTTCGAGCCACTCCTTTGGGAATGGCAGTCAACCATGCCTAATTTTGTCGAAAGGAGTGACAAAATATAGGCATCGCTGACGAAAATTGTCATGTAGCAACATTTTTAACGGCATCGGGCATGCTGATTTTTGTCAATCGCGCCACGGATAGCTGGTGCGACATTGGCGACGCCTTGTTATACTCCACTTGATGCAATGCAAAAAAGTCGCGTATGAGCGCGCTAACATTCCTAGCACACAATGCTATTCATGTCCGCGAGCAAGACGACCACCCTCAGTGGACTCGCTAAGTGAGCACGTAGCACCACGACTCTTTTTGCCAACCTAGCCAACTCAGCCACACTTTATTCTGGAATATCATGACGACAGACAAAGGCATGCTCATCCGCGGGCGTTTCACCACCAAGCTTAGCAATGTGATGGAAGCGATTAATGCTTCGATTGATTTCGATCAAAAAATGGCGATGCAAGATATCGCTGGTTCGATTGCCCATAGCGAAATGTTGGCCAAGCAAGGCATTATTTCTAGTGCCGACCAAAGCGCTATCGCGCAAGGCTTAGCGGCCATACGAGAAGAAATCCAAGCAGGCAAATTCACCTTTTCACGCGACCTAGAAGACATCCACATGAATGTCGAATCGCGCTTACACGAATTGATTGGCCCCACCGCTGGCCGCTTACACACCGCACGCAGCCGCAATGATCAAGTCGCCACCGATTTCCGCCTGTGGGTGCGCGATGCGCATGACCGCGCGGCTGAGCTACTCGAAGCCCTGCTACACACTTTATTAGAGCGCGCGGAAGAATATAGCGCGACCGTGATGCCGGGCTACACCCATTTGCAAAGCGCGCAACCGACTACCTTTGGCCACCACTTAATGGCCTATGTCGAAATGTTTGGCCGCGATCTGTCCCGCGTGCGTGATTCGCGCCGCCGCATGAACGAATCACCACTCGGCGCTGCCGCGCTAGCAGGCACCTCCTTCCCCATCGACCGCGAATACACAGCAAAAGCTTTGCATTTCGATGGCCCGACACGCAATTCGATGGATAGCGTCTCGGATCGTGATTTCGCCGTCGAATATTTATCCTTTGCTTCGCTCTGCATGGTGCATTTATCGCGCTTTTCGGAAGAAATCGTGTTGTGGATGTCGCCGCAATTTGGCTTTATCAAACTGTCAGATGCATGGACCACTGGCTCTTCCATCATGCCGCAAAAGCGCAACCCCGATGCTGCTGAGCTGATCCGCGGTAAATCCGGCCGCGTGGTGGGGTCGTTGATGAGTTTATTGACGATGCTAAAAGGCTTGCCGCTGACGTTTTCGAAAGACATGCAAGAAGACAAAGAGCAAACCTTCGATGCCGTCGAAACGCTAGAAATCTGCTTGCAAGCCATGCTAGGGATGGTCGGCGATATGCAAGCCAATGCCGACCGCATGAAACAAGCCGCTGGCTCCGGCCACGCTACCGCCACCGATTTGGCGGATTGGCTGACCAGCAAAATCGGCATGCCCTTCCGCGAAGCACATCACATCACGGGCCGCTTAGTGCGCGAAGCCGATACGCTAGGCGTGACGCTAGATCAAATTCCACTAGCAGCGATGCAAGCGATTGATGGCCGCATCACGCAAGAGGTGTATAGCGTGCTGGGTGTCGATAATTCAGTCAATTCACGCGTCAGTTTTGGTGGCACGGCGCCCGCCAATGTGCGGGCAGCAGTGGCGGCTTGGCGGGTGCGGTTGGAAAATTAAGGTGTTTTAGCCGTGTGGGCGGGCAACATGTTGTCCGTCGATGTTCGGGCATGTTTTTGCGCTTGGGCGTAAGAGGCTGTCGCGAAAGGCACTGTTGTCTTTGTAGGATGGGCAACTTGTTTGCCCACGGCATTAAATCTCGCTCTCTGCACAGTACAAGCGCAATCTGGGCCGTTCAACCATCGGGATTACACCAAAATGAGGTGTTTTTTACGATGCATCAAATCCGTGGGCAACAAGTTGCCCGAACACCGATGGGCTGCATGCAGCCCACCCTACAGCTAATCCTCACAAGCGCGTAAGCCCGCTTAGGCACAGGTGCCCACCCTAGTTGGCGGCACCTGCAAGTCATTTCAAATCCGAATCTTAAATCTGCACCCACGCCCCTTTCAATACGATAGGCCCACTTGGCCCGTTCGGATTAGGCGAGCCGCCTTTTGGCTCCAAGCTAATCGCTAGCAATGGAATATTGTTTGGCGTTACATTAGCCGGCAACGGCAGCGTCAAACTGCCATTTGCATTCACGGCCACTAACCCAAGCGAACGCGGGTTGCCTTGTTTCGGCACTGCCCATAATTGCAAGGTTTGCTGCGCCGATACGCTAGGTGGCTGTAACATCTTCACCACCAATTCATGCCGCGCACTATCGCCTGTCACTAGCGCTACCGTTTTCGCTTGATCATTTTCTAGCGCCGCAACATAAGTCGATGCGGGCAAGCTAGGTGCGCCGGGTTGCAATAGCATCACCACCAATAGCGCGGCGGCGAAGGCGGTACTAGCAAAACTCCAATTTCGCCAAACGTCAGCACGCGCCGCTAGCCCTTGCCACCAGCGCTGCCATGGAG
>JACPVY010000427.1 GCA_016197345.1 Burkholderiales bacterium | reverse complement strand
GGATGGGCTCATTTCCTGCAAACGGGACAGCACAACTACCGTAGCGTAGGCCATGCCCAGCAAAGTGTGGCCCAGCCAAATCGTCATTGCTCCGCGTTCGGGAAATCCAAAGAGGCGCTGCGCCGAAACCAACATAAGCAACAGGGACAGACCAATGATTACCTCCGGCATGACCAGGGGGGAGTTCACCATGCCGGCAAACAATGTGCGCCCTGGAAAACGTTTGAACCGGTGCAATGAAAGAGCCGCCAACGTCCCAAGAACGACTGAACCGCAGGCCGTAAAGAAAGCAATTTCCAGGGAAAGCTTGAAGCCGGAAATGATTTCTCCGTCCTGCGCCAAAGCCTCATACCATCGCAATGACCAGCCCCCCCAACTTGTGACCATGGGACTCGCGTTGAAGCTCAGCACAATCAGCGTAATGATGGGCATGTACAGGAACAGGAACACGCCGACCATCCATACGCGCGAAGTCGCGCGGCCTGCATTGAAACTCATGGCCGTCCCCCTTGCGTGCTTTCCGCCTGGTATTTGTTGAACAGTGCCAAGGGCACAATGATCAGCAATACCATGACCACCGCAACGGTCGCCGCTATCGGCCAGTCGTTGTTACTGAAGAACTCATCCCACAAGACACGGCCAATCATCAAAGTTTGCGGTCCACCCAAAAGCTCCGGAATCACAAACTCACCTACGCAAGGAATGAACACCAGCATGGAGCCCGCAATGATGCCGCTCTTGGACAAAGGAACGGTAATGCGCCAGAAGGCTTGCCAAGGTGTGGCGCCCAAATCCAGCGCTGCTTCCAACAGGCGCAAGTCCATCTTCACCAAATTGGCATAGAGAGGCAAGATCATGAAGGGCACATAGGTGTAGACCATACCCAATACCAACGAGAACGGTGTGTTCATCATTTTGATGGGCTCTTCAATCAGACCTATGGCAATCGCTATGTTGTTGAACACACCGCTGTCCGACAGCAGCATCTTCCAGGCGTACACACGAAGCAAAAAAGATGTCCAAAAAGGCAACATCACCAGCATCAGCAATGCGGGACGCTTGTCCGCCGGGCTTCGCGCCATGAAATAGGCGAACGGATAGGCAATCGTCAGGCATATCACGGTCGTAATTGCGGCGAACTTCAGTGAACTGAGGTAGGCCTCAAAATACAGGGAGTCCTGGGTCAGGCTGACGTAATTTCCAAATTTGACGGTCAGCGTTATCGCCTCATCCGTCCAGGTCAGGATGTCCTTGAAGAAGACAACGTCCATTTCGGACAAGCTGATCTTGAACACCACCAAAAACGGCAGCAGAAACACGACCAGCAGGAACAGCATCGGCACACCAATGACGGCGGTGCGACCCCACGAGCCAGTCAGCTTGTCGTAGAGAGAGAAACTCTTGAGAGCGTTTGTAGCCATCGGCGCCTCAACTGGTCAGCACGACGACGTCGCTACCGCACCACCAAACATAGACCTTGTCATCCCAGGTCAATTGGGTCTTGTTGTGCCGCGCGGCATTGGTATGGGTAACCTTTACGACCATGCCACTATCGAGCTTGACGTGGTAGGTCGTCAAGCTACCCAAGTAGGCCAGGTCGTGGATCACGCCCTGCGCTACGTTGAAGCCAACCTCCGCTGCCGATTCACGCTCACTGTCGGTAGGCGCTTCGGCGCTGATGGACATCTTTTCTGGCCGAATGGCTACATGCACTTCCATTCCTGCGGTACCCGTGATTCCATGGCTCACATAGTGCTTGCATTCGCGTGATTCGATCACCACATGGTCTGGCTCGTCCTGGGTCACCTTGCCCTTGAACAAATTGACCGTGCCGATAAAGTCAGCAACGAAGCGGCAATTGGGAGTTTCATAGATGTCACTGGGAGCACCAATCTGCAGGATCTTGCCTTCGCTCATCACCCCAATACGGGTGGCCATGGTCATGGCTTCTTCCTGATCGTGGGTGACGTAGATCATGGTGGCGCGAAGGGACTGTTGCAGCGAGCGGATTTCCGACCGGGTCTTCACCCGCATCTGGGCGTCGAGATTGGACAAGGGTTCATC
>JACPVY010000426.1 GCA_016197345.1 Burkholderiales bacterium | reverse complement strand
GGGCCTGCGCGGCCCTCGAACTGATTCTCCAGCGCGCACGGCAGGGTGTACTTCTGCGCGAAGGAATCCGGCTGGTCCTCGCCGGCCAGCCGAACGTCGGCAAGAGTTCCCTGTTGAACGCGCTGGCTGGCGCGGAGCTCGCCATCGTGACGCCAATTCCAGGCACGACCCGGGACACTGTCAGGGGAACGATTCAGATCGAAGGTATTCCGATCCACGTCTCGGATACCGCCGGCTTGCGCGAAACCGGCGACGAAGTGGAGCGCCACGGCGTTGCGCGGACGTGGCTGGCGATCGCGGACGCCGACGTCGTGCTGTTCATGCACGACCTGACGCGCATCGCTGAACCGACCTACGCGGAGAATGACTCCCTGCTAGCCGCGCAAATCATCGACAAACTGGGGCGGCGGGCGCTGGTGCTCCACGTTCACAACAAGGTCGATGCGCTCGACCATGCGCCAGACGTCGCCGGCACGTTGATCTCGGCCGCCACGGGCCAGGGGCTGGAGCAGTTGCGGCGCGACATCCTCGCCGGCATCGGGGCGCAACCCTCGTCCGAAGGCGTGTACATCGCGCGCACGCGTCATCTGCTGGCTCTGCGGCGAGCCCATGAACATTTGGAACTGGCGCGTATGCAGTTGGCTGCACGAGCCCCGGTACAGGAACTGCTGGCATAGGAACTGCGCCTCGCGCACAACGCACTCTGCGAGATAACAGGTGCATTCACGCCCGACGATCTCCTGGGCCAGATCTTCAGCCGGTTCTGCATTGGAAAGTGAGCCACCGCTCTCGCCTGGCATTGCGTGAACAAAGACGCTTATTATTAATAATAATAGTAGTAATAATAAGAGATAAGCTTCGACGGGTAACCCTGTGAGCTTAGTAAGCTTTAGCAGTAACTGTAATATTGATTAGACTACTATAATTCATATAAATGATGAAATTACGCTATTAAGTTTTGATATAAAAACCCTTTTAATCCATTTTAATCATTGATTTTGTTTTAATTCCTACGAAAAACAAACTTTTTGGTCCAATTATAAGCCACATACGATATTAAATTATATTTTAATAACCCTAGTACCATAAAATCAAAACATACATAAAAGTTATAAGTTGAAATAAAGTTGTAAATCGGTAAGTAATAGTTGTTATAAAATTGGTATGACTGTTGTTGTGGTTGTG
>JACPVY010000425.1 GCA_016197345.1 Burkholderiales bacterium | reverse complement strand
GGTCTTTCGCAACACTGGCGCTCGCTAGCGGGTTAAGCTTGGTATTCGGCTGTGTCACCCCAGCCGCCAATGCAGCCAATGCCGCCGAGACGATGGAATTGAGCGTCTCTGCCGCGAGTAGCCTCGCCAATGCCTTCCCCGAAATTGGCAAATTATTTGAAGCTGAGCATCCAGGCATGCGGCTAGTCTTTAATTTCGCTGCCTCTGGCAATTTAGTGCAACAAATTGCCAAGGGCGCGCCAGTCGATGTGTTTGCGAGTGCCGATCAAGACAGCATGCAAGCAGCGCAGGCGCAGAACTTAGTCAAAGCCCCTCGTAATTTCACACAAAACCGCTTGGTCGTGATCGTGCCGAAAAGCAGTAAGATCCTGCCGAAAAACATTGCCGATTTGCAGCAAGAAAGCATTCAGCGCATCGCTTATGGTTTGCCCGCTAGCGTACCAGCAGGGCGCTATGCGCAACATGCGATGCAGCAAGCTAAATTATGGCCAGCTTTGCAGGCAAAATTAGTCAGTGCTTATTCGGTGCGCCAAGCCTTGGATTATGTCGCCCGTGCCGAAGTGGATGCTGGCTTTGTCTATGCGAGTGACGCCCAGATCATGCCCGATAAAGTGCAAGTAGCGTTTGCCTGCACACTTCCAGAAAAGATTTTCTATCCCATTGCGAGCGTTGCCAGTAGCCCAAAGAGCAAAGCAGCACAACAATTTATCAGCTTTTTAATGCAGCCAGCAGCGCAAGCGGTGTTGGCAAAATACGGCTTTTTGCCCGTGGCGGAATAAGCCTGCCGTATGTCTAGCCGGTCCAGTCTATTTTCCCAACTTGATGCGCATGCTTTGCACACCGCATGGCTAGCGCTCGGTTTGACTTTGAAAGTGGCGCTCAGCGCAACTTTGCTCAATGGTGTGCTGGGCATTGCTTGTGCATGGTGGATGGCGCGCCGCACTGGCCCATTGTGGACAGTGTTGGATGCCGTGTTGACTCTGCCGATGGTGTTACCGCCCACTGTGATTGGCTATTATCTCTTGGT
>JACPVY010000424.1 GCA_016197345.1 Burkholderiales bacterium | reverse complement strand
GAGGATGGCAGGCGTGAACCGCTCGTAACGGTTACTGGCTGGATTCCGGCTGGGGACATGTCGGCGCAAAACAAGGAGGGCGAATCGTTTTGTACTATACTGCGACGCGGTTCTGCTTAATTCAATTTCATGGGGGAGGAGGGATTCGTGCCAGCTAAGAAAACATCAAAACCAAAAGCGCCTAAAGTAAGGCGGTTTACGCAAGTAGGCATTAATCGCGGAATCGGGCATCCGTACTCAACCCTGCATAGCCAATATACCGGATATCACTCTGCCAACATTGAACGCAGGGTAGCGCGCGCAGTCACGGCAGAACAACGCACCAGCCAGTTTTTGACCCATTTTTCTAGCGTGTTGAAAACCTGGTACTCGTCCCTCGCAAATTGTTCAGAGATCGAGGTACAAATTGCCTTGGTGAATGACGAGTACTTTTTTATCAGCAGCAATAAAAATGGTACGGCAGAATATTTTTACGATAAATTAGCGAGCGATGAAGCGTTAAAGTTTGGTGTGATACCGCTGGCGCAGGCGGCAATCTCTTCGGCCAGAAAGTCAGTCGCAAACGAGGCGTTTCGCAATGAGCGCCATGCGCGAAAATTTACGAGCGCTATTGGTGGTCGGCGCGAAGTAGAGGCGGCAAGAAATATCGCTGACTATGCGGCGAGCGGCCGCGATATGTGCTTAAAAATTGATGCTTGTGCTGATGTAGGAGCGCAAGTCGGGCAGTTTTTGAGTGGCGCTTTGGCTGGCAAAAAAGTGATGATCGTGACCTCGGCCTACGAAATGCATGCCGAGCAAAAAATCTTGCTAGCCTTATGCAAAGCTGCGCGCCAATTTGATGGCGATGCCAATATTGTTTTTGCTGGCACTTTCCGTCCTTGTCGTGGATGTTTTGAGTCGTTATCCGTAGTGAAACGCTTTTATTTGCCAAATGTACAATTTGGTAGCCGTCCGGGGCATTTTTGGCAGACCACCACCCGCGCGCACGCTGAAATTATCAAGCATTTGGTCGATCACGGTTTTTTAACTGCCGCCCATAATGGTTTGTTTGATAAGGATGGTTGCTTGATTGGCTTGACTGAGACTACTTATCGGCCCGATCTGCGCTTGCGCGATGGCACGCGAACTGCCGATTTGCATTTCGCATCCGATTCGGAATCGGACGCGTCGGATTCTGAATCAGACTCGGAATCAGATTAATCTCTGCACTGGCCCTCACATCGTGTCTGCCGCAACCACGGTAAGCTGGCTCGAACCTGAGCTAGCTTGCACGAAATGCAAGCTGAGCTAAGGAAAGCCAGTAAAAAAACGCGGTATGCGGTATAATTTCAATTTCCCGCTTGTGCCATTCGGCACCTTCTGCAATGACCAAGTTCGTCTTTATTACAGGTGGCGTAGTCTCTTCCCTTGGCAAAGGGATAGCCGCCGCCTCTCTCGCCGCCATCCTTGAATCGCGCGGCCTCAAAGTCACCATGTTGAAACTGGACCCGTACATCAATGTCGATCCAGGCACCATGAGCCCTATGCAGCACGGCGAAGTGTTCGTCACCGATGATGGCGCTGAAACCGATCTTGATCTAGGCCATTACGAGCGTTTCATCTCAGCTCGCATGCGCAAGGTGAATAACTTCACCACTGGCCAGATTTATGAATCGGTGATCCGCAAAGAGCGGCGCGGCGAATATCTCGGTAAAACCGTGCAAGTAATTCCGCATATCACCAACGAAATCCAAGATTTCATCCATCGCGGTGCCGAAGGTTTTGATGTCGCCTTGGTCGAAATCGGTGGCACGGTCGGCGATATCGAATCCCTACCATTTTTAGAAGCCGCGCGTCAGTTATCTTTGCGCCAAGGTCGTCGCTCTAGCGCCTTTGTGCATCTGACCCTGGTTCCCTTCCTCGCTTCGGCTGGCGAATTAAAAACCAAACCTACCCAGCAT
>JACPVY010000050.1 GCA_016197345.1 Burkholderiales bacterium | reverse complement strand
GAGAGCCTCGATATTGGCAACACCCAGCTCAACGCACAAGGTAGAACCGATGCTTGGTTCATTGGCTTATTCCCTAACTTACAAAGTCTGAACATTGCAGGCAATGGCTTAGTGAATTTGCATGGCATTGAAATGCTGCGTTGGTTGCGTGAAATTGATGCTTCAAACAACCAATTGCAAGATGTCGCCATGCTAGGCAATTTCAAAGAATTGCAAAGCGTGAATTTGGCGGGTAATAACACCTTGCCCGGCATGATGGTGGCGCCTATCGTTGGCAATAATCTGAATTTGATTAACCTCAATGTCAATGGCATCCAAATCGGCGGTTTGTACAGTCTTGGTTTAGCGATGGGCGGCACGAATAATCGCCCTGCGCTACGTAGCTTGGAGATCGCCAATACCGGTATGCAAGATGCGAATGGCTTCAATTTCCTCGCGATGCTGCCGAATTTGGCGCGTTTGAATGTCGCTGGCAATAAAATTGACAATCTAAGCGGTTTATATGGTCGCACTAACCTGCGGGAACTCGATTTATCTAACAATCCATTGTTTGAAGTCGGTATGTTGTATCAAATGAATTATTTGAACTGGCTCAATTTGGCAGAAGATACGAATGTGCCATGCTGGCAGTTGGATGGCATACAAAGTAATTTGCCGCAAACCAAAGTCATCCGGCCAACTTCGTGCCGCAAGTGACGATGGCGACATAGCGTAATACTTAGCTTGATGGAAGGGCCGCATTTGCGGCCCTTTTTTCTGCCCTTTTTTCTGCCCTTTTCTTTAGGCGCGCTAGCTTGATTTCTGGCACTATAGCGCTCCGTTGCGTACACCAGCAACAATGGAGCGAGCTAAATGAATCCCGAAAAAAGACATTCCCCCGCCTGTGAGCGTAACCGTGAACCAATCTTCACGGTCTTGCAAACCGTTTTTGCTCAGCGCCAGCAGGTGCTAGAAATCGGTAGCGGCACGGGCCAACACGCTGTCTATTTCGGCCCTGATCTCCCCCATTTACGCTGGCACACCAGCGATTTAGCCGCTAGCCACCCTAGCATCCTCGCGTGGCAGCAAGAATTCCCTGCACCCAATGTGTTACCGCCCGTGCTACTCGATTGCAGCGAGGCTGAGTGGCCGCTCGCGCTAGCAGGGCAGGGCATCGATGCGATTTATAGCGCGAACACCTGTCACATCATGCCGTGGCCTTGCGTCCAAAACTTGCTACGTGGGGCTAGCCGTTTATTGCCCGCAGGTGGTTTGCTGGCGATTTACGGCCCCTTCAATATTGATGGCCAATTCACTAGCGCCAGCAATGCCGAATTTGATGCGATGCTACAGGCGCGCGGCGTTGGTAGTGGCTTGCGCGATAAAGGCGATATGCTGGCCTGCGCTGGCGAGGCTGGTTTGACTTTTGTGCAAGATTATGAAATGCCTGCCAATAATCGGCTCTTACTTTGGCGAAAAGCGGGCTAACTGGCTGCTAGCGCATAAAATCAGTCTAAAAAAGCGATGGATTGCCGCCGCACCATGCGCAAAATCATGCAAAATGGCGGAAATTTTTGACTGCGGCCAATTTTCGACCTTGGCCGCGCCCGCCTAATCCCGTTTTCCTCTATGAAAGAGATCAAGATGAGCCAAGACGCCTTTGCCCGCATCACTATCACCGAGCCAGTCGATGGCGACCCAGCAAACACGAGCTATGCGTTTGCCTCTAGCGTCGAAGGTCGGCAGATTACGCTCGCTAACGATATGTCCTTGCAACCAACGGGTTTGCGCAGTAGCGCCATCATGGCGGGCATCAAATATCCGGGCGTGTATGACATGAGCTTGGTGGTGATGGATAAACCAGGCCCAGCGGCGGGGATTTTCACGCGCAATCGTAGCGCTAGCTCGTCAGTGCATATCGACCGCGCTCACTTGGCTGATGGCAAAGGCCAAGCGCTAGTCGTGATCAGCAAAAACGCCAATGTCTTCACGCCGACCGATCATGCCGATGCGGTGCGCGTCTGCACGCTAGCGGCGGAAAATTTGGGCATTGCGCCGAATGACGTGATGATTTCTTGCACCGGCGTGATTGGTGTGTCGCTGCCTATGCCTGTGGTGGAAGCGGGTGTGAAAGCCGCATGTGACGCCTTGCAACCGGGTTTGTTGCCGACTGTCGCGCAAGCGATTTTGACCACAGATAAAGGCCCAAAAACCTGTTCCGCCGCGTTTGGTGATGTGCGCATCGCGGGCATGGCCAAAGGCGCTGGCATGATTGAGCCAAATATGGCGACGATGTTGGTGTATTTCTTCACCAATCTCGATATCCCCGCCGACAAATTGCACGCTAGCCTAGCGCGCTTATCCGATGCGACTTTCAATAGCATTAGCGTCGATAGCGATACCAGCACCAGCGATTCGATGATCATTTTCTCGACCGCCACCGTGCCATATTCCGATGCCTTGTTTGCAGATTTTGAAGCAGCGCTAGCGGCAATGATGAGCAAACTTTCGCGCGAAGTGGTGTATCAAGCCGAAGGTGCAACCAAGCTGATCGAAGCCAAAGTCTTGCAAGCGGGCGACCAATTACAAGCCCGCCAGGTCGCCAAATTCATCATCAATTCGCCCCTCGTAAAAACGGCGGTATTTGGCAATGACCCAAATTGGGGACGGATCGTGATGGCGCTCGGCAAACCGGGGCAAGAGCGCGATTCAGCGATCGATCCGAAAGGCGTCATCATCAAAATGGGCGGCGCTACCTTGTTTTCCGGCGGCGCAGCAGTGCCACTCGATCTAGCAGGGCTTTCAGCGAAATTGAAAGGCTTGAAAAAAGTCGATATCGAAGTCACGCTAGGCGAGGGCGATCATAGCTGGACGGCATGGGGCTGCGATTTGAGTTATGACTATGTGAAGACGAATGCGGATTATACGAGCTAAGAGGTGTAAGCCGTTGCGAAAATAGCGAAATATGGAAGGTGCGTCCCGACTTCCCGAGCAAGACTGTCGAGAAAGGGGGGGCATACCCTCGCCCGCTTGCGGGAGAGGGCCGGGGTGAAACGGAGACGATTTGCTTGCAAATCGCCCCGTTGAACGATCTTTCGCATATTTGCGAAAGATGCGCTCTGCAAGAGAGGGCGCGGATGGCTTGCCATCCGCTTGGTTGAACATAAAACAACCATTTTTTCGCCGAAGATGGCTGCTTTTAGCGCAACTAGCCCTCACTCCCTCCTCTCTCCCACTTCGCGGGCGAGAGGCGACCGGCCGCAAATTCGCCTAATTTTGCGCCCAACACATTTTGCGACAGCCACTTAAAGAATCAAAAGACAATCCCAAACCCGTCCCTAATATAACCATCCGATGACCACCACCCCAACCACCACCGCAGCCCCCGATGAACCCACTGCCTACGATTTAATCGGTGGCGAAAGCGCGGTGCGCGCTTTGGTTGATCGGTTTTACGACAATATGGAATTCGAAGCCGAATTTGCCACCATCCGTGCGATGCATCCAGCCGATATGGATGGTTCGCGCGATAAATTGTTTTGGTTTTTATCCGGCTGGCTAGGCGGGCCGCAGCTTTTTATTGAGCGCTTCGGCCATCCGCGCTTGCGCGCGCGTCACCTGCCGTTTGCGATTGGCACGGTCGAGCGTGATCAATGGCTGCGTTGCATGGCGCATTCGGTGCAAGAAATCGGTATTAGCGAAGACTTGCAAATGCGCTTGATGCAAGCCTTTTATCAAACCGCTGATTGGATGCGTAACACCGATAGCTGAAAGCGATCAATGTCCGTCCCTATTTTATTGTTGTTGCTGTTGGTGCTGGTGGTTTTGGTGTTGCAAGTGATGCTATGGCTACGCGCCAACAAAGCTGCGCCAAATGACAGTCTAGTTCCGCTGCAAATGGCGCTACAGCAATTGCAGAGCGCCCAACTCGATACCGAGCGCCAATTACGCCAGCAGTTGGAAAACACTAGCCTCGCTAGTCGGCAAGAGCTAGGCGCGAATTTCAGCCTGTTTCAGCAAGGCTTAGCAACCCAGATCAGCCAATTAGCGACGGTGCAAAATGCCCAACTGGAGCAATTCGGTCGCCAATTGGCGACGCTAGCGCAGGCCAATGCGCAGCAACTCACTAGCATGCGCGACTCTAGCGTGTTGCAGGCGAAAGCGGCGCGCGACGAGCAGGCGCAAAGTCTGTCCCGCTTTGCCGATAGCGTCAATCAAACCCTGCAAGCGACGCTACAAAACCTGACGGACGCGAATAATCAGCGTTTCGCCGAAGTGCGGCAAACGCTAGAAACCCGTTTGCGTGATTTACAAAATGAAAATGGTTTGCGCTTGGAGGAAATGCGTAAGACCGTCGATGAAAAACTGCATGCGACGCTGGAACAGCGCTTGGGCGAATCGTTTAAACAAGTCTCGGAACGCCTCGAAAAAGTGCATCAAGGCTTGGGCGAAATGCAGCAACTCGCGGTCGGCGTCGGTGATTTGAAACGGGTGTTGACCAATGTTAAATCGCGCGGCACGTGGGGCGAGGTGCAGTTAGCGATCTTGCTAGAACAAGTGCTGACGCCAGAGCAATATGGGGTGAATGTCGAAACTGTCCCCAATAGCGGGGCGCGGGTCGAATTTGCGGTGAAATTGCCGGGCAAGGATGATAAACCCGTCTGGCTGCCAATCGACGCCAAATTCCCAAAAGAGCAATACGAACGGATGATGGATGCGATTGAGCAAGCCAATGCCGAAGCCTTAGCGTTAGCGAGCAAGGAATTGGAACGGGCAATACGCTTGGAAGCGAAAACCATCGCCG
>JACPVY010000661.1 GCA_016197345.1 Burkholderiales bacterium | reverse complement strand
TGATTAAATAAAGTATAATTCATTTCATTACCTATACCTATATTAAAGTAAATTGCCTTAATGATTTTTTTGTCTTATATATTAACCTAAACAAATACAGTGCCGGACATTGCATTCTAGCGGCCGGGGTTGGCATATCAACAAGTGGCACAAGATTCTGCGCTCGCGGCAAAAGTGGCGGCCAGTGGCGGCGTATATTTCGCTGGCGGCGATCAGGGGCGTATCACGCAAGCTTTGAACTTGCCAGATGGCACGCAGAGTGCCTTGCTAAAAGCGGTGTGGCAGGTGTATCAAAAAGGAGGCGTGATTGCTGGTTCAAGCGCGGGGGCGGCGATCATGAGTAGCACGATGTTTTACGATGCTCAAGCGGTGTTGCCGACGTTGCACAACGGCGTGACAGACGGTAAAGAAATCGCGCCCGGTTTAGGCTTTATCGGGGACGAGGTTTTCATTGATCAACATGCGATTATCCGAGGTCGCTTTGCACGCATGCTGCCCGTGATGTTGAAGAAAAATTACAAGCTTGGCCTAGGCATCGATGAAAACACCGCGATGTGGGTGAAGGGGCGGCGCGAAGTGGAAATTATTGGCTACAAGGGCGCGATCTTGCTCGATTTGAGCGGCGCTAGCGTTGACGCTAAACAGAGCGCGTTTAACCTCAGCAATGCCAAAATCAGTTATCTCGATACGGGTGATAAATTTGATCTCGTCAAGAAGCAATTGACGCCTGCGGCAGATAAGGAAGCGCTAGACATCAGCAAGCCGTATTTTTCAACGCCGCGTTTCTTTCCCGATATCTTAGGCAATACCGCTGTGGTTGACCTATTGCAGGACTTGATTGATAACAAGCAAGAAAAAGTGCTGGGTTTAGCCTTTGCGGAACCACGGTTGGGCACCACGCTAGAGCAGGCTGGCTTCGAGTTCAGCTTTAGCCGCACGCCTGAGAGTCGGGGCTATTTTTCGGCAGCCTTGGGCGGCGAAAATTATACGGTGTGGAATGTGCGGTTGGACGTGCGGCCGATTCTACTCAAGCCCTCTTTATATCGCTATCGTTAGTACCGACGCGGCAAAGGCAACGGCATGCCGCAGCAGAATGCGCCGCCAAAATAGATTTCTCTGCCACAAATTACTGCATAGACGAGCGCTATGCAGTATTTCCCAGCGGGCTAAGCACTTAGCCCCACTTTTTTGCAATCCATCCATCGAATTTCACCAAATATCGCATTTCGACATCGGATAGCGGCAGCTCTGCTTATAGTACGGACTCTTGCTAGCGCAGACCTCGAAAAAGGAAAAAACGCGCTGGAATGTGCCCGATTAATTTAGCCGCCGAAAGATATTCCCGTGAAAAAATTTGCCCTGCGTTCCACTCTGACTCTTTCTCTGGCGCTGGCCAGTGCTTTTTCTTATGCGCAAGCAGACGATGTGGCGACACGTCGTGCTGCATTGAATTCTTTATTGCAACAACAATGGAATGAGCAATTAAAGAACGCGCCCGAAATGGCAACTATGATGGGCGATAACCGCTTTAACGACAAAGTGAGTGATATGTCGCCGCGTGCGCATGAAAAAGAAGTTGCCGAAACTAAAGAATATTTAAAGAAGTTTTTAGCGATTGACGTCAGCGCGATGACCGAACAAGAAAAACTCAATCGCGATTTAATGGTAGAGACCCTGCGTCATAGTTTGGAAAGCGAACGTTTCAAAATGGAAGAAATGCCGCTGGCACAAAATAGCGGGGTGCATTTGATGTATCCACAATTGGCGGCTATTACCAACTTTAATAGCGTGAAGGATTACGACGATTATCTTGCGCGCTTGCGTAAAATCCCCACCGTATTTGAACAGACCATTGTCTGGATGAAAAAAGGCATGGCTGACGGTTTAATGCCCCCTAAATTTGTATTAGAAAAAGTTGTGAAGCAATGTGAAAATTTCACGCAATATGCGGCTTTGGAAGGCGCATTTGCCAATTCTTTACAGCGTATGCCTGCCAGCATCAGCGAAAAAGAAAAGCAGCGCATCAGTGCAGAGATGAAAGAAGTGTTGCAAACCAAAGTATTGCCAGCCTACCAGCAATTGGCGACTTTTGTTAAAACCGAATATTTGCCAAAAGGGCGTACTACGGACGGCATTTGGTCTTTACCGGACGGCCAAGCACGCTATGCTTTTATGGTCAAAGAAGCGACCACCACCGATTTAACGCCAGCGCAAATCCATGAAATTGGCGTGCAAGAAGTGGCTCGGATTGAAAAACAAATGCAGCAATTAGCGAACAAATTGGGGTATGCCGATTTGAAAAAAATGCAGGCAGCAATGCAAAATGACCCTGATCTATTCCCTAAATCGCGCCAAGAAATCGTCGATACCTACAGCAAATATACGAATGAAACGTATCCGAAATTGACGAAATTATTTGGTCATATGCCCAAATCCAAAGTCGAAGTGCGAGCCATTGAAGAATATCGCGAAAAAGGCGGCCCCGGCGCGCAATATTTCCCCGGCGCACCAGATGGTAGCCGCCCCGGTACGGTGTGGGTGAATACGGGTGAATTCGCGACGCGTTCAAAATCCCATATGGAATCAACCGCCTTGCATGAAGGTGTGCCAGGCCACCACTTTCAAATTGCCATCGCACAAGAATTGCCAGAATTGCCTGAATACCGCAAAAACGCTTTTTATACGGCCTATATCGAAGGCTGGGCTTTATATGCCGAAAGCCTAGGTTTGGAAATCGGCTCCTTCCAAGACCCATATAGCTACTACGGCCATTTGCAGGCAGAAATGATGCGAGCGATTCGCTTAGTTGTAGATACAGGTTTGCATGATAAAAAATGGACACGCCAGCAAGTGGTCGATTATTTCCATGCGCATTCATCGCTCGACGAAGTGGAAGTGCAATCAGAAACAGATCGCTATATCGTTGGGCCAGCGCAGGCTTTAGCCTATAAAGTGGGCCAATTGAAAATCAAAGAATTGCGTCAATTTGCTTCCACTGAATTAGGGCCGAAATTTGATATCCGTGCATTTCATGATGTGGTATTAGGGGCAGGGGCTTTGCCGCTTGATGTCTTGGATAAACAAGTGAAAACATGGGTCGCAAAGCAAAAAACGCTAGCGATGGCGCAATAATCCCATCGTAGCGATAGCGTGCAAATTGCTGGGTGTGCTAGGTGTGCTAGGTGTGCAAGGTGCGCACCTGGCGCCAACCCTGCGCAGATTGGGCCTAGCGATGCCAACGCAGTTTTTTTCTACATCACACTAAGCCCTTTGCATTTCCTTGCTGAATAGCACCGAACTTTTTTGTGCAATATGAATCAGTCGTTGGCAAGACGCAGTCAACACCATGCAATACCGAAATAGACACGAGCAGGTTCTAACCTGCCATCAGCGCGAGTGAACATAACAAGATGGAACGAGCT
>JACPVY010000660.1 GCA_016197345.1 Burkholderiales bacterium | reverse complement strand
GTGACCAACTTTGGCACCGCACAAGATATTTTGGTGCGCTTGCCATTGGCGAAAAACATGGCAACCGCAGCTGTCTCAGAAAAAGTATATTCTGGGCTATGCAAAGTCGAAAATGGCAATTTGAAAGAAATCGACACCCAGTCTGCCAAAGGCGAAGCGGTGAAGAAAAAGGTCTGTGTCGACGCCGCTGGCGTGGAAGTGTTGCGCTTGAATAAGGTGGAATTCGTCGGCCCGCAAGTGGGGCAGGAGTTGACGCAAGACGGTATCAATGCCTTAGCGATGGTGGTGGTGTTAGTGATGGCTTATCTTGCGATTCGCTTCGAATGGAAATTTGCGGTTGCGGCGATTATCGCGAACTTGCATGACGTTGTGATCATTTTGGGCTTTTTCGCGTTTTTTGGCTGGGAATTTTCATTGACGGTGTTAGCCGGTGTGTTAGCGGTATTGGGTTACTCGGTCAATGAATCGGTGGTTATTTTTGATCGTATCCGCGAAAACTTCCGCAAACTGCGTTCCGCTAGCGTCACTGAAGTGATCGACAACGCGATTACGTCAACCATTTCACGTACTATCATTACCCACGGCAGCACGCAGATGATGGTGTTGTCTATGCTATTTTTTGGTGGGCAAACGCTGCATCACTTTGCGTTGGCGCTGACGATTGGTATTTTGTTTGGTATTTATTCGTCGGTCTTTGTTGCCGCCGCAATTGCGATGTGGCTAGGCGTATCGCGTGAAGATTTGATCAAGCCACCGAAGGAAAAAGACGATGCGGATGGCGCTGCCGTGTAAATAACTTGATAGGTTGGTTGTAGCCAGCCTGCGCATCAAATGGCCAAGCTTTCGTGAGAAAGTCTTGGCCATTTTCTTTGGGCGGTGTTCGGTGCTTTTTACTGCGTTTCAAATCCATGGTTAGCAAGTTGGACAAGCTTACGCAAGGCTTGCCTAGTGGCTGTCACAAGGGCTATTTGGCGTGGTCGCCCTAGCGCGTTGATAGTCGTGGTGCAGGGGGGCGCTAGCGTATTAACCTAGTGCTAGCGTGCGATGTACGGCTTAATCAATTTTGGTTGGATGTGGGCGAAAAAAAACCGGAGGTGGGACTCCGGTTTTTTTAAATTCACATTGTGAATTATTTCTTTTCGTAATGATAACCGCATGCAAATAAAATGTTATCGAATTTTTCAACGTAGGTACGTTTAAATTCCATTTTTTGCAGGGCAGGATTCATGAAGAAATATTCATCGCTCCAGCCTGAATCGGATTTTTCAACAGCTTTGAAGAAGCTTTTAATGATGTACACGCCATTGGTATCGCGCAATTCCATAATGTTTTGATTAATCATTTTTTTCATTGCGGTATGTGCTAGCACATTTCCTTTTGAATCCAACACGATCATAAACAGTTCGCGATCACGGAATTGGCCTTTTTGATCTGACATTGCTTCGAAAGATTTTTCCTTGCCATTGGCTTTATAGAAAGCAACGGCTTTTTTAACCATTGCTACTGCTTCTTCTTTGGTAGCACGTTCATCTGCCAAAGTAGCAGTGGAGTAGCCGAGAAAACTGATCCCAACCAACATAGCAACGAATAGTCTGCGCAAGTTTTTCATTTCATTTTCCTTAAATTAACAGGGTTAATCATGTTACGGTGATGGATGAACTGCAACAACTGAGCTACGAAAATCTTTCTCGGCCACCGCCTGCTATCTGCTAATTATCGCAACATATCGCTATAAATCGCATGAGATAGACAATCCGGTTTCCCATTCATACCGATAAATTCTTAAGTACGAATGTTTCTTGCCACGCCACAACGCTGCCCGGCTATCTCCAGTTGACACAGCCAAAGTATTGCGGCAAAACATTGCTAAATCAGGATTGTCAGACGAAATTATTGTGGCCTTTCCGGCTAAGGTGGTCAAGTATTTTCGCCTTTTACGATTCGCATTTTCTTACGGAGATTTCCTGTTTTAGTTGCTTTTCAAGGAGAGATGTTGCTCTTATGGGTAATATGTGGGGACTTTTTCAGTAGATGCAGACAAGTTTGCTCTCTAGCACTCATCCACAATTATTTATCGCATTGTTACTACCTTGATACACTTTGCTCCACGCTAGCAAAAACTCTTCAAATTCTGTTGCTGCCACTGGCCCTGAAAAGAAAAATCCTTGTGCATAATCACATCCGGCATGGGCCAGTAAGTCCCGTTGTGCCTCGGTTTCGACCCCTTCGGCGATCACTTTTAAGCCTAGTTTGTGCGCCATCACGATGATGGATTCGCATAGCGTTAGGTTGTCAGGATCGGACTCCAAATTGCTGACAAAGGTTTTGTCTATTTTCAAATAGTCGATGTCGAATTTTTTTAGATACGATAGTGAGGAGTAGCCTGTCCCAAAGTCGTCTAGCGAAACTTGCATGCCCGCATCGCGGAAGGCAAGTAGTTTTTCCGTCACATTGTGTTCGACATTCATCAGCAGACCTTCGGTGATTTCAATCACCATACTTTGCCCAGTCAAGCCAAGTTCTTGCAAATAGCGAAACCACGCTTTCGTCGGGCCGCCATCTTTACGAAATTGCACTGGCGACTTATTGACGCTGATCTGAAAATTGCAGTGGTGTATTTGCCGCAAATGGGCGACTTGGCGGGCCGATTCGCGGAACACCCAATCGCCAATTTCATTGATTAAGCCCGTTTCTTCGGCTAATGGGATGAAATCCGCCGGACTGACAAGGCCGCGCACAGGGTGTTGCCAACGTACGAGTGCTTCCGCTTTATGGATCGAGCCAGTCGCTAATTCGACAATCGGTTGGTAATGCACGCGCATTTGCTGCGCTTCTAGCGCGCCGCGCAAATCATTGGTCATGCGTCGCCGCAATTGCGCGGCTTGTTGCATTTCTGGCGCGAAATAGCTATGGCGATTGCGCCCAGCATTTTTCGAGCTATACATCGCTTGATCAGCGTGTTTCAGCAAATCGTCGATTTCTTGTGCGTCATTTGGATATAGCGCAATCCCTATGCTGGCCGAGATATAAGCTTGTTCATTGGCGAGCAAGAATGGCTCAACCAGTGTCGAGACCAAGGTGCGGGCAATCCGTTCGACGCAATCGAGTTCTTCTAAGCTTGCGAGCAAGATGACGAATTCATCGCCACCTAGGCGCGCGACCGTGTCTGAGGCGCGCACGCAACTGCTAATCCGGCGCGCCGCCTCCACCAATAAGGTGTCGCCAATATCGTGCCCTAGCGT
>JACPVY010000659.1 GCA_016197345.1 Burkholderiales bacterium | reverse complement strand
ATGCCTTCTTGCACTTCTTCTACTGGCACGCCATAGGTGTCTTTCATATCGCCACCGAATTGACGAATTTCTGCCAACAACTCTTGTGGCACGGCGGAAGAACCATGCATCACCAAGTGGGTGTTAGGAATACGGGCGTGGATTTCTTTGACGCGTTGCATTGCCAAAATATCGCCAGTTGGCTTGCGCGAAAATTTGTATGCGCCATGCGAGGTACCAATCGCGATGGCCAAGGCGTCGCATTGGGTGCGTTGCACGAAATCCGCTGCTTGATCGACGTCGGTCAACAATTGTTCACGCGTCATTTTGCCATCGGCGCCATGACCATCTTCTTTGTCGCCTTGCATCGTTTCGAGCGAACCGAGCACGCCCAATTCTGCTTCAACCGTCACGCCAATAGCGTGCGCAAATTTGACGACTTCGCGCGACACTTCGACGTTGTATTCGTAAGAAGCGACCGACTTACCATCTTCCATCAAGGAACCATCCATCATCACCGACGAAAAGCCAGAACGAATCGCGCCCATACAGACGGCAGGCGATTGGCCATGATCTTGATGCATGACGACTGGGATATGTGGGTAGCTTTCAACTGCGGCGTCGATCAAATGACGCAAGAAAGCCTCACCTGCATACTTACGCGCGCCGGCGGAAGCTTGCATGATGACTGGTGCGCCGACGGCATCGGCGGCAGCCATGATGGCCTGCACTTGTTCCAGATTGTTGACGTTAAACGCGGGCAGACCATAGCCAAATTCAGCGGCGTGGTCGAGTAGTTGACGCATAGATACGAGTGCCATGCTTTTCTCCAAACAATAAAAAAATCTGTGCTGCGATAGGCTGACGATGGGGTATTCCCCCAAGGCCACTAGTGCTACCTGCCACGCTCAAGCGCTAGGTTTATCGTGACTAGCGCGAACGGGTGACGCTCAACTTTCCCCTACCTTAACTATCTTCATCGCATTCGTGCCGCCAACTTGCCCCATAGGCTCGCCCCACGTCACCACCAAGGTGTCGCCGCGTTTCACTGCGCCTTTATCAAATAAAACTTTCTCAGCCGCCGCCAATACGGCTTCACGATCTGGTGATTCGTCCAAATTGTAAGCGCGCACATTGCGGAATAGCGCCACTTTACGCTGGGTGGCGATGCTCGGCGTCATCGCAAAAATCGGCGTGTCGATATCATCGCCTGAAGAGGCCTTGCCCACACACCATCACCCATGCCACGCTCAACACGGCGGGGTGACCCTCGAGTGTCGACCCCAGGGTCTGACTAAACACACGCGCCACAGAGCGCTT
>JACPVY010000343.1:2629-11615 GCA_016197345.1 Burkholderiales bacterium | reverse complement strand
AGAAAACTCACATTCGCCAGCGCTGACCAACGCGGAAAAATCCAACTCGCCAGTGCGGCCAATGCGAGGCTATACAAAATTGCTAGGGATTTACCCGGCCAAGGTGTTGGCCCTATGCCTGCTTGTTGATCGAGCATTGCGCTCAAGGCCGCTGCGTGTACTAGCAAACCGCTACTATTTGGAGAGAGTGGGGTGGCGACGCGATCAGATAAGCCTAGCGCTGACGAGCCGACCAACACGAGGCGATTCTCCAACAAGCCGACCGGGATTTTTTGTTGCAGAATGTAAGAGGCCGGTATTACTGTATATGCCGACCAAGTGCGGCGATAAGGAATGCGCCAAAAGCCGTTATCGCTGGCTTGCATTTTAAATTTGCCTGCTTGTGGGCCGTTGCAGCATTGCATTAAGGTTAGCGCAAGGCCGGGGTAAAGATTTTGCTCGTAGCGAGTATAGAGCGGCAAGCGGCGGATCATGCCATCACGATCTGGCACCAAACCGATATTGCCAGCCTTGGCATCGCTGTGCGCAAGGCGGGCATTATTAGCGATATAGCCGCTCGAGAGTACAAAAGCTGGCCGGATTTGCGGATGTTGCGGGGCGATTAATTGCCCTACTCGGAGCGGTAAATTGCCTTCGTAATCAAAGGCTTGTGCCAGCACGACCGGGCCAAAGCGGGATAGCATTGCAAGGCGCGTATCGCCAGCCTCGTCGGCGGGTTCCGATAGCACCATGTCGAGCGCAACGCCGCGTGCGCCATAGGGGCCGAGGATTTGCTCGACCATATCGGCCAAATGCGCCCGTGACCAAGGCCAACGACCAATCTCGGCGAGGCTGGCTTCATCAATATCGATGACGGCAAAACGGGTTTCAGGCGTTTCTTGCGCATGCCAGAGAATGAATTGATCACGCAGCCATTCATTGCCAAACCACGAATATTTTCCAGAAGGCAGACTTTCGATGGAGACAGTGAGTAGCACGGCTAACACAGCAATGCCCCACCGCATCCATTTCAGCGGGCTGTCAAACCAATGTGGCAATTGACTTCGTCTCATTTTCTATAGGGAGATTGGCATGCATCTTGAAAAACTGGGTAGTCGCTTGCAAATTGCATTTGCTGGGCTTGAAAAACTAGGGAGCGGGCAAATTGTATCTCTGCCGTTGTCGCTACAGTTTTTGGAGGCCCATTTTTCGTCATGCCAATGGTCGAGTGAATTGAGTGCGTAAGCTATGATGCATGATAAAGCTGGGCGGCAAAGGCCGACAGGGTAGCATGATCCATAGCCTAAGTTAATAGACTGCAATACTTCGTTGCAATCCTCTCCCCTACCACCTGCTCGCATTCTGTTATATTGCCAGAAATATGCGAAATTTGTGATGATGATCACAGAAAATGACGAAAATTCGCGCGAGTATCGTAAAAAAGGAGTGCTTATCATGTTACGACAATTATTCTTTGCGGCTTGCCTGCTGATGGCCGCAGGCTCAGCGCTAGCAGGTGAGGCTGGTCGCATCGTCTTCGTGGTAGGCCAAGCCAATATCGCAAACCATGGCATCAATCAAGGCGATGCGGTGCATGAAGGCGATGAAATCAGCACCGGCCCTGATGGCTATATCTATGTGAAAACAGTTGATAATGGATTTTTAATCTTGCGCCCTAGTAGCCGCGCTCGCATTGTCAACTACCACGTTGATCGTAATGATCCCAAAAATACCCGCATCAAATTTGAATTGCTCAGCGGCGTAGCGCGTAGCATCTCTGGTGAAGCAGTCAAAGAAGCGCGTCAAAATTTCCGTTTTAATACTCCTGTCGCCGCGATTGGTGTGCGTGGCACTGATTTCACCGTCTTTACCGATGCCGATACCTCGCGCGTTGCGGTGATTTCAGGTGGGATTGTGGTTTCCGCCTTTCATGGCGCATGCGGCCCTGAAGGTTCTGGCCCATGCGAAGGCAAAAGCAGTCACGAATTATTTGCCAATCAATTAGGGCAAATGTTGCAAGTCAAGCGTGGACAAGCTGCGCCGCAGTTATTGCCTTCAACCATGTCAAGCTTGGATGCGACTGCGCCACAACGTCCTGATGAACCTGTCAGCAAGCCAACCCAGCCCACTGTGAGTGGCGATCCTAGCTTGGATCAGGAAAAACTCGCCAAGCTGGCCGCACAGCAAACAAAACCTACGCCAACTGAACAACCAAGTAAATTACCGCCCGTGGTCGTGGTGGAAAATAATCCGCCGAGCACCAACGTACCTGAGGTGCAAGTGGTGCCCGTCGTGCCATACAAAGAAATCATGTGGGGGCGCTATAAAGAAATCGTCGGCCAACCTGCAGCGCAATACAATTTAGCGACGCTCGCTACCAATGGCAAAGAAGTGGTGCGCTATGGCGCCTATGCCATTTACTTAGCGAAAGATAATAAAAACAATCGTGATTGGGATTTGCCTGTGGTCGGTAGCGCGAGCTTTGGCATACGAACCAGTGAGGCGATGTTGACGGATCAGAAATCGCTTGACCCCAAAAATCCAGAAATCAGTATGGCTAGCGTCGAAAATGGCAAGTTTACGGTTGATTTTGGTAAGAAAACGTTCGACACCAGCTTTGATTTGCGTACCAATAAAAATGAAGTGGTACCGCTACGAGCGCAAGGCACATTCACATCGCAGAACGGCTTACTCAATGCGGCAAACCCAAATATGGGGCAAGGCACCAATATGTATATGGGAGGCTTGATTGGGCCGGGAGGGAATAGTGCTTATTATGCTTTTAGCAAGCTTTTGAGCGACCAGCAACGCTTGGCCACTGGACTAATCTCTTGGGGTAAATAAGCTATAATCCATGCCCTGTGATGTGCAGTGAGTGTGTGCTGGCATCACAACTGCTCTAAAAAAGCCGCCTAAATTGGGTGGCTTTTTTTATTGAGAGCGGTACGCAGGTGGATTGCCGCAATGCTCGATGCTGATTTGGGGAGTTTTTCTCCGGCAAGGAACGATTCTGAACAGAGCTCTGTTGAGGTCGCTTCAATGTGGTACTCGTTAAGCTGCTTGGTTTTGCGGGTCTGCACAGCGTTGGTGTGTGGTAATTCTAGGGAAGACGAATTCCATTTGATTTCCCCTATCCGTTCTCCCATAATGTGGCGCGTGGTTATTTTGTCGCTAACACGCCTCAATTTGGATGGTTTTTATGGTTTTTTGTGATGACCGTCACATAAAGCGATAAACATCTTCTGCCATTATGCGGTACACGGTCTTGCGGACTCGCAGGTGTGTGGTACCGCAGTAAAATTCAAACTGACTTTCCTAGGAGTAACAAATGGGTCTTTATACACAAGCAGTCCAACAACTGTACGTTGCATACTTCAACCGTCCAGCCGATCCAGTCGGCCTGCAATATTGGGAAGGCAAATTGACTGCTTCCAACGGTTCCGCCACAACTTTGGCTGAAATCAGCAGCGCTTTCTCCAAATCCGACGAATACAATGAAGCATACGGCGGCAAATCCTCCCAAGCAGTTGTTGATACGGTTTATCACAACCTGTTTGGCCGTCAACCTGAGCGCGAAGGCTTGTTGTACTGGGCAAACGTCTTGGAAAACAAACTGGCTACCGTTTCCAATATCGTTACCACGATCGCAGCTGGCGCATTGACTACCGATGCTGACGCATACAACAACAAAGTTTCCGCTGCAACGGCATTTACCGATGGCTTGGTCACCACTTCGCAGATCCTGAACTACGCAGGTAAAGATGCTCTGCAATTGGCTAAAAACTACATCGCTAGCGTAACCGATGCTGCTTCTTTGCAAGCTGCAAACGACGGTTTGGCAGGCACCATTGCTGCAGTTGTTGCAGCAGGTGATTTGGTCAACAACAAAGGTCAAACCTTTACCTTGACTACTGGCATCGATAGTTTCATTGGTGGCAATGGCAACGATTCTTTCGTTTCCACCGCAACTACCGCACAAACCTTGACCTCTTTCGACAAGCTCGACGGCGGCGCAGGTAACGACGAATTGACCTGGACTTCGGCTACCAACGCCAATGTCACGCTGCCATCGTCGCTCACCATCTCAAACATTGAAAAAGCAACCTTGATTGGTGATGCCGCTGTCAGCGTTAACACCACTGGTTGGACTGGCTTGACTAACCTGAGCGTGACCCCAATTGGTGCTGCAACCGTGACTTCGGCTGCTACCACTGACGTTACCGTGACTGATAACCAAGGCGCTGCAGACATCACCGTCAATGGCGGTAAAGCAGTGACGATCACGTCGAATGCAGCAACCACTGGTGCAATCACCGTTGGCACCACCACCGCTCCAGCAGATGCCGTCAGCATCACTCGTACCGAAACCAACGGTGGCACCGCTGGCACGATTACGGTGAGCGGTGGTACCACTGTTAACATCAGCTCGACCGCTGCAAACGCTGTCAACACCACGCATACCAACGCTCCTATTGGCGTTCAAGGTGGTGCTTCGACGACTTCCGTGACTATCGCTTCGTCCCCAATCGCTACCGCATCGGCATCGAAAGCTGGTGTGGTCGCCAACGCGGTGCAGATTATTGACGTTAACTACAACGGTGGCGCATCGACCGTTGCTGGTAAGATCACCTCCGTGAGTGTTGACAGCTACACGACCTTGGATGTGAAAGACAATGCATTGAAAACTTTGTCGCTCGCTCATGGTTCGAGCAACGTCATCATCGACAACAGCAGCTCCTTGGCAACTGTCACCAACAAAACCTTGGGCTTGACCGTCAATGCATTGACTGGCGGTACCTTGGATGACGCAGACGTCTATACTACGTTGAACGTGACCGCTACTGGCGCGAATTCGACCTTGGCTAACATCACCACTGGTGCTGTAACCGCTATGACCTTGGCTGGTTCCAAAGTCTTGACCTTGACCTCGACTACTGGCTTGAGCGCGTTGAAAACCTTGACCGTGTCTGGTTCCGCTGGTATCAAAGCTGACTTGAGCGGCGCCACTGTGACCGCTGTTGATACTTCCGCTACCACGGGCGCTTCGACAGTAACGATCGACGCATCCAAAGCAACCTTCACCGGTGGCGCAGGTGCTGATACCGTGACCAATAGCGCTGGTACTTCGACCAAGGCAATCAACTTGGGCGCAGGCGATGACAGCTTGGCAATGACCGCTGTTGCTGCAACCCCAACTGCAAAAATCGACGGTGGTGCTGGTACCGATAACTTGTCGATGACCGCAGCTTTGGCTGCAACCGCATCGGCAAGCTCGAGCTTTGCTGGTATCGTTAGCAACTTCGAAAAATTGACTTTGACTGGCGCAACCAATCAAACGATCGACCTCGACGTGTTGGGTAAATTCAGCTACGTGTCGACTGCTGGCGGCAATGGCTTGACCCTGAGCAACTTGCCAACTGGCGGTTCCTTGGTGTTGACCGGTGCTGGCACTGCATACACGATCGGTAACAGTGCGTTCGCATCTGGCACCAACGACACCGTGAACTTGAGCTTGACCGATGGTTCGGGCGCAGGTGTGGCATTTGCTGCAACTGGCATCACTGCTTCCGGCGTGGAAAACTTCGTCATCACCACCGCTGATACCCAAGCAACCCCAACCGGCACCTTCAACGACACCGTGACTCTGTTGGGTAACTCGGCAAAATCGATCACCGTTTCCGGCAATGCTGGTTTGACCTTGACCGCGACTTCGACCGCATTGACCAACGTTGATGCTAGCGGTGTTGCTGGTACTGACATCACCCCAGGCTTCAGCTGGACTTCGGGTGCATTGGCAGCTGCTGCAGTGGTGAAAGGTAGCGCAACTGGTACCAACACGATCGACGCTTCGGCAGCAACTGGCGGCGCGGTGACCTACACCGGCGGTACCGGTAACGATTCGTTCACCGCAACCAACGGCAAAGGCAACATCATCACTTTGGGCGATGGCACCAACAGCGCAACCGTGTCTTCCGGTAACAACACCATCACCGGCGGTACGGGTGGTGATACTGTTGTTGCAACTACCGGCAACAACACCGTGTCCTTGGGTAACGGCGCTAACTTCTTCACCGCATCTTCGGGCAACAACACCTACACCGGCGGTACGGGTGTCGATACCGTGACCGTGGGTGGTGGTTCGAAAACAGCACCAAAGTAACCTTGGCTAACACCGCTGTGTTCCAAGATTACGCAAATGCAGTGGTTCAAAACGGTGGTAACTCCTCCGTCAACGGCCATAGCGGTTGGTTCCAATTCAATGGCGATACGTACTATGTACAAAGCCAACATGATGGTTCCGGCGTGAACGCTTCGTTCGTCAACGGTACTGACTTTGTTGTCAAATTGACTGGTTTGATCGACTTGTCTAGCTCGACGATCGGCGGCACCAACACCTTGACCATCGTTTAATTGATGATCATGTCGGCAGCAATGCCGACATAAAGTGTTGTAAGAAGTAACGTAGTAGTAAATAAGGGGTCAGACGTCAAAGTCTGACCCTTTTTTCTTATCGAGTTGGAGTAAAATCGGTTTTTTTTGCACATTAGGTATTGCCGCAAGTTAGTGGCTCTTTCTGCCATCTCTCTGGCGACACAGTGTGTATCTGGCAACGGGCATTCGCCCTTTTTTTGATCAAATCCCGGAGTATTGAATGGACTGGACAGCAGGCTACGCATCGGATGTGGAATACACGGCTGGTTTTTATCGGGAACAAAGCCCGGTGTTTTTGAATTTCGCCTGTGTCTTAAATGGCTATGAGCCAATCGCGTTGAATAAACCCTACACCTATTTTGAACTTGGTTTTGGCCGTGGTTTAACCGCGAATATTTTGGCGGCGAGTAACCCGAATGGCCAGTTTTATGCAGCAGATTTCAATCCTGCACACGTTGCTGGCGCTCGTCAGTTAGCCGAAAGTGCACAACTCTCCAACATCACCTTGCTGGAAAACAGTTTTGCAGAGCTGGCCGAAGGTAAGGTCGAATTACCGCAATTCGATTTCATCACGCTGCACGGTATTTACACTTGGGTAACAGCTGAAAATCGTCAGCACATTGCCAATTTCATTGCCCGCTATTTGAAACCCGGCGGCATCGTGTACATCAGTTATAACGCGATGCCAGGTTGGGCTACAGCTTTGCCTTTGCAGCGTCTATTGGTGGAGCACGCCGATTTGCATCCTAATCGTAGTGATATGCAAATTAATGAAGGCGCCGAGTTTATCGAAAAGATCAATCAAATGCAGGCCAATTATTTCGTGGCAAATCCAGCATTGAAAGGACGTCTGGAGATGCTGAAAAACGGCAGCCGCAATTATCTTGTGCACGAATACATGCACAAGCATTGGCAGCCGATGTACCACGTTGATGTGGCGCGCGATATGGCTGTAGCTAAGCTCGACTACATCGGTTCCGCCGATTTACCTTTCGCCTATCAAGCACTGTATTTGTCACCAGAGCGCTTAGCGATGTTGAATTCAGTGAGCGACCGTAGTTTGCGCGAAACCATCATGGATTACTTCTTCAATACGGCCTTCCGCAAAGACATCTTTATGCGTGGCGCGCGTCGTATCAATGCGATTCGTCAATCCGAATGTTTGGCTGGTATTGGGATGGCCCTAGTGGTCAATCGCGAAAACATCAATTTGACGATGAAGTTGACGGTCGGCGAAGTCAATGGCAAAGAAGAAGTGTATGGCCCAGTAATAGATGCGATTGCTAAGCAACCGCAGACGATGGGCGAACTTGGTTCGGTGCCAGCACTAGCAGGGCAGACCTATGGCAATTTGACGCAAATTGCGTCGATGTTAGTGGCATCGAATCAGGCGGGGATCTTTTTCAGTCACGGCATGCAAGTCGCGACCGATGCGGCCAAGCGCCTCAATCGCGCCATTGCAGCGCAAACTCGTTACAGTGACGAGTATCAAGCGTTTAGTTCGCCATTGCTGGGCAACGGTATTAGCGTCAACTTCCTCGAACGCGTCTTGTATTTGATGATGGTACAAAATCCGAAAATGTCGGATGCTGCTTCCTTAGCAAAAGAAGCGTGGAAAATGATGGGGCCACAAGGCCGTCGCATGATTGTGGATGGTAAATCCTTGGAAGGGGATGAGGCCAATATCGCTGAATTGACTAAGCAATTTGACGTCTTGTTGAAAAACCGTGTGCCGTTGTGGAAGCAATTGCGCATGATGTAAAGCGTAAAACGTCCATGCGCGGTGCTCGCCACGCATGGACGCTAACATCCAGAGGGTGACAATGCCACTTACTCATCTTGGCAAGTCTCGGCAGCGGCTGGCGAGCGTCTTGTTGATCTTGATCAGTCTTTCGGTGCAGGGACAGACTTTGCAGCATGTGAAGCGTGCCGATGGTCAGCGCATCGCTCTTAGCGTCTATCCTGCCAATGGCGAGTGTCAAGGCAATCTCATCATTTCTCCCGGTGCGGGTGGCTCGGAATTGGGTTATCGCTATCTAGCCAGCTTCTTCGCTAGCAATGGCTGGCAAGCGGTGGTGGTCGGTCATCAAGAAAGTGGCGTACGCGCTTTGTTGGCGCATAGAAGTGGTGGCACTGCACGGCAGGCTTTGCAAAGCCTAGTGCAAGATGGCGATGCTTACCGAAGCCGTTTGCAAGATATTGCTGCCGCACAAAAATCAGTACTGTGCCCAGCGAAAACCCAGATTTTATTAGGGCATTCAATGGGGGCCGCGACCAGCTTCATCGCCGCTGGTGCAAACAATCTGCTGCAAGTCAATCAGTTCGATCAATTCGACGCCTACATCGCGTTGTCGCCAACCGGTGTCGGTGCGATTTTCCCCGAGCATGCATGGCAGCCTATTAACAAACCTTTTTTGCTGTTGACGGGGACACGCGACGCCACCATCGATCATCAAAGTTATCGGCAACGCACAAGCGCCTATGCTGATCTACATGCCCCATGCACCTGGCTAGGGGTAATCAAGGGTGCCAATCACATGAATTTTGCTGGACGTCAACTCACGCCAGACATGCA
>JACPVY010000343.1:0-2608 GCA_016197345.1 Burkholderiales bacterium | reverse complement strand
TAAAAGCGGGCAATGCGCTGTCCCTGCCGCTCGTCCAGGACTAGAATTGCAGCATAAGTGAGGAATTACCACGCCAAATCTGTTCGCTAGGGGCGCGTGTTGTGGTGAATTGAAGGCAGGGCAGCGTTTCGCATTAGAATAGGTACTTAGCATATTTCACAGCAAAGACAGCAATGAACCCACTTCCAGCCGATGTCGCGCGTATTTTGAGCCAAAGTCGGACGATCGCCGTGGTCGGGCTTTCTGCAAATGCGGCTCGTACCAGCCATCAAGTTTCTAGCTATATGCAAAAGCATGGCTATCGCATTATTCCGATTAACCCCACCTACAGCGACAGCCAGATCCTCGGTGAAACCTGTTACCCTGACCTGCCTAGCGCAGCCATCGCGTTAGCCGAAAACGGACAAAAAATTGAGGTAGTCAATTGTTTTCGTCGCGCTGAAGATATTCCTCCCATCGCTAAACAAGCGATACAGATCGGCAGCCGTGCGCTATGGATGCAGTTAGGCATTAGCCACCCAGAATCCGCGCAAGAAGCGCAAGCTGCTGGCTTACAGGTGGTGATGAATCGCTGCATCAAAATTGATCATATGCACTGGCGTGCCCAGCAACGCTTGGTACCGGGGCGGGGCACAAAATGAAGTCGATTACGCTATTACGTCTCAATAAAGCGCAAAAAGGCTTGCGCGATAGCGATGCCGACAAAGTGATCGCCGCCAGTGGCGATAAGGTGCAAGATAAGCTTGCCACCGAATTATTGGCCAAAGAAATTAGCGCCCTACAAAGCCTGCTTTACGCGGAACAAGGGCGAAAATTGCTGGTCGTGTTACAGGGCATGGATACCGCAGGCAAAGATCGCAGCATAGGCTCGACCTTTTCCCAGTGCAATTTGATGGGGGTGCGTGCCGCTAGCTTCAAAGCCCCTACCGCAGCCGAATTAGCACATGATTTTCTGTGGCGCGTGCACGCTCAAGTCCCTGCGAAAGGGCAGATTGTGGTGTTTAATCGCAGCCACTATGAAGATGTCTTGGTGCCAAGAGTCCATGGCTGGATAGACGAGCATGAATGCGAGCAACGCTATCGCCACATCATTGCATTTGAAAACATGCTGCATGAAACAGGCACAACGATACTCAAAATTTTCATCCATATTTCACGTCAAGAGCAAACCAATCGGTTGCGCGCACGCTTGCAAGACCCACAGAAACAATGGAAATTTGACGCTAGTGATTTGCATGAGCGACCATATTGGGATGCTTATCAGCAAGCGTATTGGCAAGCGATGAGTGTCACCGATGCCGATTCTGCGCCGTGGTATATCGTGCCGGGAAATAGCAAAACGCAGCGCAATCTGCAAATTGCTATGTTAGTCAAAGAAACTTTGGAGAATATGCAGCTTGCCTTTCCGCCGTTTCGTCCTGATTTGGCACAATTGGTGGTGGATTAATTTGACGCTAGTACATTTTGCATGCGAGAACAGTCTGTAAAATAAAGCCAAAATGTGAAACGATGGCTGTCATTGCCAAACGAATGGGGAACTGTACTGCGAAAAGCGGGCTTTTAAAATAAGAGGGCGATATGGGAAACAAGCAAATCGAAGAAAAAGTTCGCTCGATATTGGTTGTCGATGATGATGAAATGCTGCTGGCCTACATGGCCGAAGTGATGCAATTTGCCGGCTATGAAGTGTGGTCTGCAAATAATGGGGAAGACGGGATTAGCCTAGCACTCGAACACGAACCGTCCTTGGTTTTGCTCGACATTAATATGCCCGGCATTTCCGGGTTGGAAGTGGCGCGCACCTTGCGCCATGAAAGTGCCATTCCATTTATGTTTTTATCGTCGCTAGATGACATCGAAGTCGTCAAACAGGCGGCAAAATATGGTGCGGTGGGCTATTTGGTGAAACCCGTTAATCATAGCCAACTGTTGCCAGCAGTGGTGGCGGCGTTAGCGCGGGCCGATGATATTCGCCAACTGCGCGATAACGAAGTGAGCTTGACCGCTGCCCTTGATGCAGGGCGTGAAACCAGTATGGCGGTGGGCATTTTGATGGTGCGCCATCGTTTAACCCGCCATCTCGCCTTCCAAAAGCTGCGCGACCAGTCACGGGCGCAACGGCGCAAAATTAGCGATGTCGCGAAAGACATGCTGCAAGAGCATGAAGCTGGTGTGAAAGACGCCAAGGCTTGAAATATCTCTATGCAAGTGCCGCCAATTTGCTGGCACTGAGTCTTTTTCCCCTGCTGCTATGGCAAGGTCGGCGTACTCGCCGCATTACGCCGCGAGTGCCAGAAGCAGCAGGCGCGCGCACAGGCCAAGTCGCGAGCGTCGCGAGCCCTGCCGATACACTCCGATTGCTAGCGCTAGGCGAATCTCCGGTCGCTGGCGTCGGTGTCGAATCCCAACAACAAGCCATCACCAGCCGTTTTGCACATCATTTGGCACAGCAACAGCAATGTGCCGTCACGTGGCAAGCCCTCGGTAAAAATGGTGCGACGGTCGCCGACGCGATCTCACAGCTATTGCCGCATGTGCCAACACAGCAACAAGATATCGTGCTAGTCGCATTCGGTGTCAATGACACCAGTAGCTTCCGTTCGGTTGC
>JACPVY010000658.1 GCA_016197345.1 Burkholderiales bacterium | reverse complement strand
CAAACACACCCGTCATGATTGCACCCAAGATACCGCCGACGCCATGCACGCCAAACACGTCGAGCGAATCATCCGCACCCAGCAAGCGTTTCAAACCATTCACGCCCCACAGGCACACCAAACCAGCTAACAAACCGAGCACTAAACCACCCATCGGGCCAACATAACCGCAAGCTGGCGTAATGGCGACCAAACCTGCGACCGCGCCAGAAGCTGCACCCAACATCGAAGGCTTGCCTTTTGCCATCCATTCACCGAGCGTCCACGATACGGTCGCGCCAGCGGTTGCCAGCAAGGTGTTGACGAATGCCAAGGTTGCAGCGTCGCCAGCTTCCAGTGCAGAGCCTGCATTGAAACCAAACCAGCCCACCCACAAGAGGGACGCACCAATCATCGTCATCGTCAACGAGTGCGGTGCCATTGCCTCGCGTTTGTAGCCAATCCGCTTACCGATCATGAAAGCACCGACCAAGCCAGCGACTGCGGCATTGATATGCACCACCGTACCGCCTGCAAAATCGAGCGCACCTTTTTGCCACAACCAACCGCCTTTTGCCGTTTCAGATGCCAAGGTAGCCGCATCTTTGATGCCATCAGGACCAGGCCAGAACCACACCATGTGTGCAACTGGCAGATAGCTAAAGGTGAACCACAAGACGACAAACGCTAACACCGCAGCAAACTTAGCACGTTCAGCAAACGCACCGATGATCAAGCCACAAGTGATCGCCGCAAAAGTCGCTTGGAACGCCACATAAATCATTTCAGGAATCACGACACCTTTGCTAAACGTTGCTGCCGTCGCAAACCCTTTGGCAGGATCATAAATTCCCTGCAAGAAGGCGCGGCCAGTACCACCAATGAATGCATTACCTTCAGTAAATGCAAACGAATAACCATACAAGCACCACAAGACAATGATGACTGCAAAGATGGTGAAGACTTGAATCAAGATCGACAGCATGTTTTTGGTGCGCACTAAACCGCCATAAAACAGTGCAAGACCGGGGATCGTCATCAAGATCACCAACATCGTCGACACCATCATCCAACCAGTGTCGGCTTTATTGGGGGTTGGCGCAGGTGCTGCGGCGGGTGCAGCAGCAGGAGCTGCCGGTGCCGCTGCGGCTGCTGGCGCTGAAGCAGGGGCTGATGCGGCGGCCGAAGAAGCGGCAGATGCAGCCGGAACAGAGGCAGTTGCTGGCGTCGAGGCAGCCGCTGTAGATGCAGATGGGCTAGCCGCCGCTGGCGCAGCAGGTGCCGATGCTGCTACCGCACTGGAACTCGCGGCCGTCGCACTAGCGGATTCTTTCGCTGGCGCATCCGCTGCGAATGCCGTCGCGCAGCAAAGCAGCGCTAACGCTAGTGCGCTACTGCGAAATACGGTTGTCAATGAAATTGTCATACGCGCCTCCTTACAGAGCATCATTACCGACTTCGCCGGTACGAATCCGTACCACTTGCTCTAGCGAAGACACAAAAATCTTGCCATCACCGATCTTGCCAGTGCGGGCGGCCTTTTCTATCGTTTCGATGACGGATTCCACAATCGCATCATCGACTGCCGCTTCGATCTTCGTCTTCGGCAAGAAATCGACCACGTATTCGGCCCCGCGATAGAGTTCGGTATGTCCCTTTTGACGACCAAAGCCTTTGACCTCGGTCACGGTAATGCCTTGTACACCGATCGCCGACAGCGCTTCGCGCACTTCATCGAGCTTAAAAGGTTTAATAATTGCAGTAATCATTTTCATGGTGTGGCTCTCTTAAAAGGTTTTGGAGACGGCCAGCACAACAGCGGCTTTACTCAGATTTTTGCCATCCACGCCGGGGCCAACATAGGCTTTGCTATCGCCACCGATCACGGCGGCCGAAACACTGCACACACCAAAATCTTTCGTCACGCCGACTTTGTAATCGGTGTAATTGAAGGCACTATTGCGCTTCACTACTTGATGGCCTAAGTGCAAATTCAAGGTGTAGCTACTGCCCAAATCGATATTCGCGCCGAGATCGAAATACCCGCTATTTTTGCTATCGGCAAAACCAAAAGCATTGGTCAAGGTATGTGAGTATTTGATATAGGCAGGGCCATAACCAAGCTGGCCATAGATTTCAAAAGTATTCGCGCTAGGGTTCAAACCATTGCCAGCATAGACATAGGCCAAACCGCCGACGTCATAGCTGACATCTTTCGCAATTTCACCCTTTTTACCGCCATACAAATCCAGCTCGATATCCGTACTGCCACCTGCATCTTTCACCCATTTAATCGTCGAAGCCCAAGCGCCGAGATAAAAACCCGTCGGATTGTGGGTATAGTCCACACCACCTTGCAACGCGGGCTGGACACGTGTCTGCGAAATACCACGGAAACGGTAATCGGTGGTCAGGCTAACATTGCCCGTCACTTCGTTATCTGGCTTTTTATCTTCTGCCTGCACATTGCTGGCGCTAGCAATCGCTAGCAGAGATAAAACACCAGCCATCATCAGATGAGAAATTTTGTGCTTAGGTAGGCGGGTCTCGGTGGACTTCGCAATGGCAATATTCGTCGCTTTCATGTCTTTCCTCTATTAAAAAAATTCAATCGTCAAGCGTACCTACGCCGGGTTTTCCCTTACCATTAGCAGAACTCGTGCCAGCCCAGAATTTGCCCTAAGATTGCCCTTTGTGCGCCGCAACAGGCACTTTCACTCAGGCAAAAGTAGGGCAAGCGTGATGAGGCTAGGTAAAATACGCACCAAATTGCATCAAAATGACGCAGACTGCACGCTTATGGTGCAAAGCAGATGTGAAGAAAGAAGTTTTTAAGGGAATACATATGGATATGAATAGCTTTTTTGCTGATTTGCAAAATAAAATTAGCCAAGCGGTAGAAGCCTCGCCCGCCAAAGACATCGAAAAAAATGTCAAAGCGATGATGACGCAAGGTTTTTCCAAACTGGATTTAGTCACCCGTGAAGAGTTCGACATCCAAACCCAAGTATTAGCAAAAACCCGCAGCAAATTGGAAGCGCTAGAAGCACGCGTGGCAGAGTTGGAAGCGCGTTTAGCGCCGAATGAAGCAAAGGATTAATCTCCCCTTTTCGACGAGGTGAAGCGATGCTAGCGGTCTTAAAAAGTCGCGCATTAAGTGGCATGCAAGCGCCGCAGGTGACGGTGGAAGTGCATCTCGCCAACGGATTACCCGCCTTCACCATCGTTGGTTTGCCGGAAACCGAAGTCAAAGAGTCAAAAGACCGCGTTCGTGCTGCGTTGCAAAACGCGCGTTTTGAATTTCCGAATCAACGCATCACGGTCAACCTCGCACCGGCCGATTTGCCAAAAGAATCCGGCCGCTTTGATCTACCGATAGCGCTCGGCATTCTCGCCGCCAGCGGCCAAATCCCTGCGGACGAACTGGGCAAGTATGAATTTGCCGGTGAATTATCGCTCTCTGGTGAATTACGCCCAATTCGTGGCGCGCTAGCGATGACCTTTGCCATGCACGAAGGCAATTTGGGACAGACTGGTGATTGCGCGTTCATCCTGCCCACACAAAATGCAGATGAAGCAGCACTGGTGCAAGACGCTAAAATCTACCCCGCCGCTTCGCTACTCGATGTCTGCGCCCACTTTTGCGCGCGCGATGCTGATCAGCGCTTGCAACAGCACCGTCCCCAATTAGAAAAGCAGCGTCCCCATTACGCCGATTTTGCCGATGTCAAAGGCCAGCAAAGCGCTAAACGCGCACTCGAAGTGGCCGCTGCTGGCGCGCATAGCGTGCTGATGATAGGGCCACCGGGGACAGGTAAAACCATGCTAGCGAGCCGTTTCGCTGGCATTTTGCCTAGCATGACCGATAGAGAAGCCTTAGAATCAGCCGCAGTGCAATCACTGGCGAATGGCTTTAAAGCCAGCCAATGGAAGCAGCGCACATTCCGCTCACCGCATCACACCGCTTCTGGCGTGGCCTTGGTTGGCGGCGGCGGGACACCTCGCCCCGGCGAGATTTCTTTGGCGCATCGAGGCATTTTATTTTTAGACGAACTTCCAGAATTTGACCGCCGCGTGTTAGAAGTTTTACGTGAGCCGCTAGAATCGGGACAGATCACGATTTCACGCGCGGCCCGCCAAGCCGACTTCCCCGCCCGTTTTCAATTAATCGCCGCCATGAACCCCTGCCCTTGCGGATATTTGGGACACGCTAGCGGCAAATGTCGATGTTCCGCCGAAGTCGTAGCCCGCTATCAAGACAAAATCTCCGGCCCGCTATTAGACCGCATCGACATGCAAATCCAAGTCGGCGCCATCACGCAAGATGAATTAGTGCAAACGGCGCAAGGCGAAGCCAGTAGCGTGATCGCTGCACGCGTCGAAACGGCATTTCAACGCCAACTTGCACGGCAAAACAAAGCGAATAATTTACTCTCCAGCCGCGAAATCGACGAGCACT
>JACPVY010000398.1 GCA_016197345.1 Burkholderiales bacterium | reverse complement strand
GCGACACCCGGAATCGGGTTGAGATGAAGGATTTCTTCGCCTTCCACGCGCTGAAAATCTAGGCTATCGCCCCAATCCAGTAATTGAAACACGCTTTGCAATAGGTGATAGCCATCGGCGCGGCGACCGATGACGTGTAAAAACAAATTGAGTTTGGCAGGGGCGGCGCAGCCTAATAGCGCGTCCGCAGTCAAAGTGGGTGGCAACATGGAGTTAGGTGGCGGAATCAATCAACATACGCAAAGAGACATCGGCCCCTTGCGCGTCGATATGGCGTTCAAGGTCAATGCGTTTTGGATGGGTGTTATCGTGCCAACTGGCGTAGCGTATGTGCCAACCATCCAGTGTGGCGACGCTATCTTGTTCTGGACTCGCGATGAAACGTGCGCCTTTAGCGTTGAGCGCAAAGCCTTGTAGCCAATCACGCAAACCTGCTACGGGAAGCGGCCAGCCAAGAATTTCGCTGGTGAGTTGATCGACATTGCCAGCGCTACGTGTTGCTTGCCCGGCTTGAGTCAAGCTCGCTTGGTTCGCTGTGACGAGGATTTCGGCTAAGGCTTGACCGGTAGGGGAGGATAACAAGATGCGGGTCTGCGCCGCATCTTGTTGCCATAGAAATTGCCCTGTCAATTGCTGGTTTTTACCTTCTTGTTCGTAGCGCACAGAGAGCCGGCCCTCTAGCACAAGCTGGCTTCGCGGGCTGCGCATGCTAGCATTCTCAACAGCCGTAGCACTCGTTGCTTGACCGTCATCTGGGCGCCGAGCGCGCCCGCGTCGCCTGCGAGAGTGGCGAAGGTGATGCCGTAGCCCGTCCAGGTGGGCCGATTTTGCCCGCTCTTCCATAGCACTTCACCCAAATGCACGGCAATTTCGGCGTCTGGCCGCAAGGTATAAGCGCGGCGCAAGGTCGCTTCTGCCTCTTTTAGTTTGCCCATCCGATACTGTACCCACCCCATAGAATCGAGAATGAACGGATCTTCCGGTGCCATTTTCAGCGCTTTTTCGATCAAGGTTTGCGCTTCTGGTAGGCGCAAATTGCGCTCAGCCAGTGAATAGCCTAGGGCGTTATAGGCATGTTGATTTTCAGGGGAAATTTGGATCACTTTGCGCAGATCGCTTTCCATTACGCTCATGCGATCTAATTTTTCGGCCAGCATCGCGCGGTCGTACAGCAATTCGGCGCTATTGGGATGGCTTTTTAACGCCTCGCTCAAAAAAGCAAAAGCTTCCAAGACTTGATTGGCATCACGCAATAATTGCGCTTCTAATTGCAGTAATTGGGCTTTTTCTTGGTCGGTCGTGGTGGTTGCGGCATGCAATAGACTGCGTGCCTCTTCCATTTTGTTTTGCTTCGCCAAGATTTGCGCATGGCGCGAAATCGCCGTCAAATAATTATTGCTATCGGTATTTTTGATTTGCTCTAACCAGCGAATTGCTGCCGCCATATCGCCGCGCTCTTCGGCAATTTGCGACAGCCAGAGCACTACTCGGCTAGTGTCTTGGTCGCCGTCAGCGCTATCGCCGAGCAATTCCATATAGTGCTTCAAATGCTTTTCGCCAGCATCGTAATCTTTCAAAATCAGACTGATGCGTCCTAGCGCGAGTGTTGCACCAACTTCATGCGCTTTATCTTTTGCCAAAATCTCATATTGCTCACGCGCTGCTTCATATTGTTTGCGATCGAGCAGCATTCTGGCCCAAGATTGCCGCGTATCTTTACTTTGCGGATATTTTTGCAGGAATTCGGCGACTACCTTTTGTCCATCGAGTGGATTTTCCAGTAGGTAAACATAGGTCATCAAGGCCAGTTCAGAATCTGGCTTGATGGCCAGCGCCTTTTTGGCTTCGTCGCGTGCGCGCGCTTGATCGCCTTTAGCAACGGCGGCTTGTGCGAGTACCAAATGCGTTTCGAGTACGTCTTGATAGGGCGCATACAATGTTTCTAGTTGCGAAAACAGGAGCGCTTTATCTTTCGCTTGACTCAGATAACGTTGATAAGTGGATAGAATCAAGCTGCCGCGAGCGGGGACAGGTGCGGCTTGCAGGCGTTGCGCAAAAATCGGTAGCGCTTCGCTCAATTTGTCGTGCATGACGGTTAGCGCTAAAAAGTATTGCGCCGCTTCGTCGGATTGTGGGGCTAGCTCACGCCATAGGCGAACTGCGGTCAGCGCTTCATTGAGTTGTTTGGCGGCTAATGCCATTTCCACCGCACGCTTAGCAAGACGCGGATCGCGCGTTTGTTGTGCGAGCGCTTGTAAAGTGACATACCCGGTTTGCCATTGCCCGCGTTGCATCGCAAATTCGCTGCCTAGAATTTTGAACATGATTTCGTTCGTTAATTCCACCTGTGGCAAACTGCTATCAACGCTTTTGACGCTATCTTCGTCATTGCCGCTATCGCTACTATTCTGAGCTGCACTGGAACTGGTTGAGCTTACTTTGTTATCGGCGTTGGCGTTGCTATTAGCGCTAGGTTTGTCAGCCGATGGCGCGAGAGGAGGGGCGCTGGCGCAGGCCATCAACAGGCCTGAGAGAGTTACAATGGCGAGAGCGGTCTTCAAAGTCATTCCTGGCAGTAGGGAGGGGCAATTGGGGCTAAAAGCGCGAAAAATCTCATTTTACGCTCAAGCAGCAAAATGCGGGTATTGCAATGTAATCGCAATGTAACTAAGCACAATTCATATATAGCATGTCGTTGCTTAAGGTTAAGGCGCTGAGCATGCTCCTCTTAGTACTTGTACCACACCTTAAGTTCATTTTTATCTGGTCGGAATTTTTATGCCTGAATTGCCTGAAGTTGAAGTCACCCGCCAGGGCATTGCCCCCTATCTGGATGGCCAAGTTGTGCAAGAACTGATTTTACGGCGTGCAGGTTTGCGCTGGCCTTTTCCTGATGGTTTAGCGCAAACGCTGGAAGGGCGTCGGATTACTCATTGCGGGCGGCGTGGCAAATACCTGTTATTACACTTTGAGCACGGCACCTTGATTATTCATCTTGGGATGTCCGGCCATTTGCGGATGTTGCCACCCGGTGTGCCTGTCGAAAAACACGATCACGTCGATCTTGTGATGCAGGGTAATGCGCCCAACGTCTTGCGTTTCACCGATCCGCGCCGTTTTGGTGCTGTGCTATGGCACGCCCAGCAAGATGGCCCGCTAGCACAGCATGTTGCGCTACGTGGTTTGGGTGTTGAACCGTTAGAGCAGGGTTTTGATGGCAAGCTGTTGTATGAATCTAGCCGCAATCGCAGCGCCGCGATCAAGCAAGTGTTGCTAGCGGGCGACATCGTCGTTGGTGTCGGTAATATCTATTGTTCCGAAGCCTTATTCCAAGCGCGCATCAATCCAAAAACGCCAGCTCAGCGCATCAGTCTGGCGCGCTACGAAAAATTGGCGCAGGCAATTCGGCAAATTTTAGCCGCCGCAATTCTCAAAGGTGGCAGTACCTTGCGTGATTTTGTCCAAGTCAACGGTCAAAGCGGCTATTTTCAGCAAGATTATTTCGTCTATGCCCGCACCGAGCAGCCTTGTCGAGTATGCGGTCAGCCCGTGCGACAAATAGTGCAAGGTCAGCGCTCGACCTTTTATTGCGCGCATTGCCAACGTTAGCGTTGATGCGCACTGCTTTGTGCTGCATAAATTGCAGAGGGGAGTGGTTGGCACCGCTTTTTTTGCAGACGAGCTTGCAATCTGCTCGCTATTGCGCAAAAAATTGGGCAAAATCTGTTTGAAATAGGCAAATCCCGCCGCGCTAGGCCGTTGCTGCAGGCTTTGCCCGATATAATGAAATGTGTAAAGGGAAACTCGCCGCAATGGCAGGCCGCATCGGTGCCAGTATCGGGTTTCCAGCAGGCGGTGGCTTAGTGAAACTGAGTGGAACAAGCTTAAGCAAGCAAGAAGGCACAGGCAATTTAGCCAGAACAATGCGTGAAATAACATCAGTGGGGGCAATGTGAGTACTCTGGTTCAGGACTTCAAAGAATATAGTGCTTGGCGGCAAGGGGTAGTAGCAGCATTGCAAAACTATCGCAGCTTCGTCAGTCAGGCCGAATTATCTGATCCGGCCAGCGAACAGCGCTTTAATCGTGTGCTGGCACGCTTGGCTGACGACAAATTGTCGATTGCCTTTGTGGCTGAGTTCTCGCGCGGCAAATCTGAATTGATCAACTCGATCTTCTTTGCCGACTATGGTCAGCGCATTTTGCCGTCGTCAGCGGGACGGACCACCATGTGTCCGACCGAGTTGCTCTACGACGCTACCATTCCTCCTTGTATTCGCCTGTTGCCGATTGAGACGCGGGCCGAATCCAAATCCACCAGCGAATTTAAGCACCAGCCTGAATTGTGGACAGTCTTGCCGCTCGATATCAATTCGGGTGATGGCATGCTAGAAGCCTTCAAACAAGTCTCGTTGACCAAATACGTGTCGACTGACGAAGCGAAAAAATATGGTCTGTACGACGAGTCTGACCCTGATTCCAGCCTGACCGTGAATGAAAATGGTCAAGTCGAAATCTCGTTGTGGCGCCACGCCATCATCAATTTCCCGCATCCTTTGCTGCAACAAGGCTTGGTGATTCTCGATACGCCGGGTTTGAATGCGATCGGTACCGAACCTGAATTGACGTTGAATTTAATCCCGAATGCGCATGCCGTGCTCTTCATTTTGGCGGCTGACACTGGCGTGACGAAGAGCGATATCGACGTTTGGCGCAACCACATCGGCGCTGGTGCTGGCCGCATGGTGGTGTTGAATAAAATTGATTCGATGTGGGATGAATTGCGTTCAGCGGCAGAAATCGAGCAACAAATTGACAAGCAAGTCACCAGCGTCGCCCACATGCTGACGCTAGACAAGAAAAATGTGTTTCCGGTTTCGGCGCAAAAAGGCTTGGTCTCGAAAATCAATCGCGATGCCGATATGTTGGCGAAAAGCCGTTTGCCAGCGCTTGAAAATGCGTTGTCGAATGAATTGATCCCTGCTAAGCGCGACATCATTTGCCAACAATTAGGGACGGACATCGACGCCTTGTTGCTTTCGCAAAATACCATGCTCAATTCGCGTGTGCGTAGCGTGGTCGAACAATTGTTTGAATTCAAGAGCTTGCGTGGCAAGAATAAAAACGTGGTCGAGCACATGATGAAACGCATCGACGCCGAGAAAAAAGACTTCGACAGCAGCTTGCTCAAATTGCAGGGGACACGTACCGTTTTCACCCGCCTTTCGACCGAGGTGTATACCAGCCTAGGCATGGATATCTTGAAAGAAGATATCGCGAAAGCCCGCGCTGCGATGGAAAAGAGCACTTTTTCGGCTGGTTTGCGTGATGCAGTGAAAGCTTTCTTTGATCAAGCCAAACGCAACCTCGATTTGTCGGATAAAAAGACGGACGAAATCACCGAAATGATGACGGTGATGTATCGCAAATTTTCCACCGAGCACGGCCTTGCTCTGTCCCTGCCAATGCCATTTTCGCTCGATAAATATCGTCAAGAAATCGTCATGATCGAAGGCGTGTATCAAAAACAATTTGGTACCGCCACGCTATGGACGACGTCGCGTGCGATCTTGATGCAAAAGTTTTTCGATTCGATAGCCTCGCGCGTGAAGCAAAGTTTTGTGCAAGCCAATCGCGATGTCGAAGCATGGTTGAAAGTGATCATGGCGCCGCTAGAATCGCAAATCCGTGAACACAAAGAACAATTGAAAAACCGCATGGTCTCGATCCAGCGGATTCACTTGGCAACGGATAGCTTGGAAGAAAAAATCAGTTCGTTTGAAGAAATGCAGGCGAGCTTAGATCAAGAAAAAGCCAAGTTGACGATGTTAGAAACCCAATTGCGTGAAGCCTTGAAAGCGCACGTTAGCCTGCCTGAAGAATAGTCGTAGTGAAGAGAATTATCGCGGCTGATGCCGCTCTGTCCCCAGTCTCATCCCACTTCCGTGATCCTAGCTTTTCTGCCGACGTCATCCGTTGGCAGAAAACGCATGGGCGTCATACTTTGCCGTGGCAAAACACGCGCGACGCTTATCGCGTTTGGCTCTCTGAAATCATGCTGCAACAAACCCAAGTGGCGGCAG
>JACPVY010000397.1 GCA_016197345.1 Burkholderiales bacterium | reverse complement strand
GAGCATGCGCCCTTGTTAGCGTCTGAGCGGCTGTCATACACCTATGGCGATAAGCCAGTAGAATTGCGGCGTGGTTTGTACTTGACGTCAGATTACCATTATCAAAACGAATTGAATTAGCAGACGCTTCAGGTGAGTTGTCCGTGCTAAAGAAGTGTTGTCGAAAAAATATTGCAGGCTGTAATTCGACAAAAAACGCATCAAATTACTTGTTTTTTCTAAGCAAGTGCGGATTACGTGTTGGTGTAAGACACAAAATCGGCGAAAATTGCGCGTTGCCGCATCAACATGACGCGACGATGACTTAATCAACACTATTTTGTTATCGTTTTAATCATTTTAAGATGTCCTTTGTTTCGTGTTTTAGGGAGAACCTATATGTCAGATGCCGTCAAAGAAAATGCCAAAAAGCAGCGGCCCGAGTTTCGCAATATTCATGTGACGGACATTGTCGGCTATCGCCTGCCGCTGGCTGGCATAGTGTCGATATTGCACCGCATCAGTGGCTTGCTGATGTTTCTCATGCTGCCCTTCATTCTTTATATGTTGGATCAGAGCCTGATTTCCGAAGGAAGCTTCGGTTATTTCCGTGAAGTGGCGAGTCAGCCCTTTGTTAAACTCGTGCTTTTGGCGCTGATTTGGGCGTATTTACAGCATTTTTGCGCTGGTTTACGTCATTTGGTGATGGATTTGCACATCGGTATCGATAAGATTTCGGCGCGCCAAACGGCAGCGACGGTGCTGGTAGTCAGCCTCTCCCTGACTGCTTTGATCGGTTTGAAACTGTTTGGAGTATTTTAATCATGGCACAGAATAATGTTGGCCCAAAACGCCTCGTTGTTGGCGCAGGCTATGGCTTACGCGACTGGTTAGCGCAACGCGTCACTGGCACCATCATGGCGGTATATACCGTCATTTTGTTGGTCTGCTTTTTTAGTAGCAAAGATTTTGGCTATAACGCTTGGGCAGGCATGTTTGCTCAACAATGGTTCAAGCTCGCTACCTTCGTCACGTTTGTTGCCCTGCTATACCACGTCTGGGTTGGGGTGCGTGATATTTGGATGGATTACGTCAAACCTGTGGCGATTCGCCTGACTTTGCAGGTATTGACCATCGTATGGCTAGTGGGCTGTGCCTACTGGATGATTCAGATTCTTGGGAGAGTGTAATCGTGACAGCTATTCATACTGCAATTCCTAGCCGTCGCTTTGACGCGGTCATCGTCGGTGCTGGTGGTTCTGGCATGCGCGCTTCGCTGCAATTGGCTGAAGCCGGCCTGAACGTCGCTGTACTGTCGAAAGTCTTCCCAACCCGTTCGCATACCGTCGCCGCCCAAGGTGGGATCGGTGCCTCGCTCGGCAATATGGCGGAAGATAACTGGCACTGGCATATGTATGACACCGTTAAAGGTGGCGACTGGCTAGGCGATCAAGACGCCATCGAATTTATGTGCCGCGAAGCTCCGAAGGTAGTGTATGAGCTAGAGCACTTCGGTATGCCGTTTGACCGCAACCCAGATGGCACGATTTATCAGCGTCCATTTGGCGGCCATACCGCTTCGTGGGGCGAAAAACCAGTGCAACGCGCTTGCGCAGCAGCCGACCGTACTGGCCACGCGATGTTGCATACGCTCTACCAACGCAATGTGCGCGCACGTACCCATTTCTTCGTCGAGTGGATGGCAATCGATTTGATCCGCGATGCAGAAGGCGATGTGCTAGGCGTGATCGCGCTGGAAATGGAAACTGGCGAAGTCATGATGCTAGAAGCCAAAACTACCATTTTCGCGACTGGCGGTGCGGGCCGTATCTGGGCAGCATCGACCAATGCCTTCATCAATACTGGTGATGGCATGGGGATGGCGGCACGCGCTGGCATTCCTTTGCAAGATATGGAATTCTGGCAATTCCACCCAACTGGCGTGTCTGGCGCTGGCGTCTTGATTACCGAAGGCGTACGCGGTGAGGGCGGTATTTTGATCAATAGCAATGGCGAACGTTTTATGGAACGCTATGCGCCGAATTTGAAAGATCTCGCGCCACGCGATTTCGTTTCTCGTTCGATGGATCAAGAAATCAAAGAAGGTCGCGGTTGCGGCCCGAACAAAGATCACGTCTTACTCGATCTGCGCCATATCGGTGCAGATACGATTCAAAAACGTTTGCCGTCGATTTTGGAAATTGGTCATAAGTTTGCCAACGTTGATGCGACCAAAGAACCGATTCCTGTCGTCCCTACCATCCATTATCAAATGGGCGGTATTCCAACCAATATCCATGGTCAAGTCGTGGTGCCAACTCCGGGCGAGCCAAATGCGAACAAGATCGTCAATGGCTTGTACGCAATCGGCGAGTGCGCCTGCGTCTCGGTACACGGGGCGAATCGCTTAGGCACCAATTCCTTGCTGGATTTGTTGGTGTTTGGCCGTGCGGCTGGCAATCACGTTGTCGCTAGCAATCTCAAAGCACGTCGCAATAAAGATTTGCAAAAAGATGCGG
>JACPVY010000049.1 GCA_016197345.1 Burkholderiales bacterium | reverse complement strand
TCGATAGCGGCGCTTTGCGCGTGGCTGAAAAATCGGCAGATGGCTGGCAAGTCAATCAATGGGTAAAAAAAGCGGTGCTACTCTCGTTCCGCTTGGAAGACAACATCGCTATGAGCGTGGGCGAAGCTGGTAGCAACGAAGGGAATAACAACGCTAGCGCCTTGCAGTTTTACGATAAAGTGCCCTCGAAATTTGCCCATTACACCGCAGAAGACTTCGCCCGTGGCGGTTTTCGTGTGGTGCCGCCAGCAGCGGCGCGGCGCGGTAGTTTCATCGGCAAAAACGTGGTGTTAATGCCGTCGTTTGTCAATATTGGCGCCTATGTCGATGAAGGAACGATGGTCGATACCTGGGTCACCGTTGGCTCCTGCGCGCAAATCGGCAAAAATGTGCATTTATCCGGCGGCGTCGGCATCGGTGGTGTGCTCGAACCAATGCAAGCTGCGCCCACCATCATTGAAGACAATTGCTTCATCGGCGCCCGCTCAGAAATCGTGGAAGGCGTCATCGTTGAAGAAAATTCGGTGATTTCGATGGGTGTTTACATTAGTCAATCCACTAAAATTTACAATCGCGAAACTGGTGAAGTGACATATGGCCGCATTCCTTCTGGTTCGGTGGTCGTTTCTGGCTCCTTACCATCGCCTTGTGGCAAATACAGCATGTATTGCGCAGTGATTGTGAAAAGAGTCGATGCAAAAACGCGGGCAAAGACCGAAATCAATGCATTATTACGTGGTGACTAAGCGGGGTGATTAAATAATAATTGCGCGGCGGCTATAATCAATGCGCGCCGCGCACACCTTTTTTACATTCTCTACAATCTTCACATTCCTGAGGAGCACAACATGACTATGGATCGCTTATTCCTGTTGATGAAGGAAAAGGATGCGTCGGACATGTTCTTCGCTGTCAATGCACCTGTGCACCTGAAAATCAACGGCAACTTGATCCCTATCAATCAACAGCGCTTGGACAATGACAACATCATGTCGCTGTTGCAAGAAGTGTTAACCCAAGACCAGCAAGATGAGCTGTTTCGCGAAAACGAGCTGAACATGGGTATCCCGGTGCAAAACATCGGCCGCTTCCGTTTATCCGCCTTTCGTCAACGTGGCAGTATTTCAGCGGTATTTCGCTTTGTGCCGGGGGTGATCCCGAAATTGAGTGAGCTGGGTTTACCTAGCGTGCTGTCTGAATTGATTATGGAAAAGCGCGGCTTGATTTTGCTGGTCGGCGCAACGGGTTCGGGTAAATCGACGACGATTGCCTCGATGCTAGATCACCGCAATGAATTGCGCTCTGGCCACATCTTGACGCTAGAAGACCCGATCGAATACCTGTTCCGCAATAAAAAATCCATCGTCAACCAGCGCGAAATCGGCACCGATACCGCCAATCTCTACACCGCGCTACGCAATTCGATGCGGCAAGCGCCAGATTGCATCTTGATCGGTGAGATTCGCGATAAAGAAACGATGTCGGCAGCGATGGCCTATGCACAATCAGGTCACTTGGTGTTAGCGACCTTGCATGCGAACAATAGTTACAACGCGCTAAACCGTATCATCAGTTTTTACCCGATCGAAAACCGCCCTGCTCTTCTCCAGGATTTGTCTTCGACGATTAAGGCGATTATTTCGCAACGTTTGGTGCGCTCGATCAATGGCGGCGCGCGGACAGCAGCAGTGGAAACCATGGTCAACACCCGCCACGTCTCGGATTTGATTGAAAAAGGCGAGATTGGTCAGATCAAAGATGCGATGGATAAGAGTATGTCGCCTGGTTCGCAATCGTTTGAATTAGCGCTGCTAAATCTGGTGAAAGAAGGCAAGATCAGCCAAGACGATGCGCTCGCCAACGCCGATTCGGCCACCAATTTGTTGTGGATGCTCAACAATGGGCCAGAAAACAAATCGCAACCACAAATTGAATTGAAGGCGCCCGATGAGGGCAGCGCTTCTTACACCGAATTCACCTTGAATCTTTAATGGGAACTGGAATTGATGAGTATCGTCCTATATGGCATTCCTAACTGCGACACGGTAAAGAAAGCCAGAGTATGGTTGCAAGAACATAGCGTTGAATTTCATTTCCATGATTTCAAAAAAGCGGGGCTAGCGAATGCGCAAGTTGAAAATTGGCTGGCGCAAGAAGCGTGGGACGTCTTAGTCAATCGCAAAGGCACGACGTGGCGCGCACTTAGCGATGAGCGCAAGGCGGCTTGTACGAGCGCGAGTACTGCGCTGGCGCTGATGCTGGAAAACCCGTCGCTGGTCAAACGCCCAGTGCTAGAGCGCGATGGCAAAGTGCTCGCGGTAGGCTTTAGCGCTGAAAAGTATCAAAGCCTGTTTGAGTGAGCATGGCGAGCACCATGTCATGCGTCGAAGTCCGGGCACAATTTGCTCAAGAATTGGTGGTGCGTGCATTCCCCCTCTCGCCACTGTAGTGTGGGCAACTTGTTGCCCACACTACCTGCAAACCGCCCGACTTTTTCCACTTTCGGGACGCACCTGAACGGGCTTGGTTACCATTGCCATTTCGCAACAATTGATGCATGCTAGCATCTCTCTTTTTTACCCGATTCACCCATTTTTATTCACACCCTGATACTGATACCTGCCCAATGAGCGCAACCCTAGCCCTAACTGAAGAATTAATCGCCCTGTCCTCTATCACGCCGCAAGACAAAGGCTGCCAACAACGCATGATAGAGCTCTTAGAGCCGCTAGGCTTTGTGTGTGAAACAATCCAATCAAACGATGTCACCAATTTGTGGGCGCGCAAAGGGGATGCCCAGCCCTTGGTCGTGTTCGCCGGCCACACCGATGTGGTGCCGACTGGGCCAGTGGAGCAGTGGCATTCGAAACCGTTTGAACCTACGCATCGCGATGGCAAACTCTATGGACGCGGTGCGGCCGATATGAAAGCCTCGCTAGCAGCGATGATCGTAGCCACCCAAGAATTTTGCGCGGCCCACCCTGATCACCAAGGCTCGATTGGCTATTTGATTACCAGCGATGAAGAAGGCCCAGCGGTAGATGGCACGGTGGTAGTGTGCGACGCCCTGAAAGCACGCGGCACGCAAATGGATTACTGCATCGTTGGCGAACCCACTTCAGATCAAGTCTTAGGCGACACGATTAAAAATGGTCGCCGTGGCTCACTCTCAGGTCATTTAGTCATCAAAGGCATTCAAGGCCATATCGCCTACCCGCAATTGGCGAAAAATCCCATCCACATTGCCGCCCCCGCGCTCGCAGAACTGGCGGCCGAAGTCTGGGATGAAGGCAATGAATACTATTTGCCCACTTCATGGCAAATGTCGAATATCCATGCTGGCACTGGCGCAAATAATGTGATTCCGGGCCAATTGGTGGCCGATTTCAATTTCCGCTATTCCACCGCAAGCACCCATGAATCGCTGAAAGCACGGGTGCATGCGATTTTGGATAAATACGATTTTGAATATTCGATCGATTGGGTCTGGAGCGGCCGCCCATTCTTGACGCCGCGCGGCAGCCTGAGCGATGCCTTGGCGGCCGCGATTGCGGCGGAAACTGGCGTTACTACCCAGCTATCGACGACTGGCGGCACCTCAGATGGCCGCTTTATCGCCCAGATTTGTCCGCAGGTGATAGAATTCGGCCCACCAAACGCCAGTATCCATAAAATCGACGAGCATATTGAGATCAAATATATTGATCCGCTAAAAAATATTTATCGCCGCACGCTGGAAAATTTGCTGACGAAATAAAGAAACAATCCAATAGGGGGCGCCGGAGAACTGTCGCTTTACGAGTGTAAAGCCTGCTGTGCAAGTGGCAAGCGCCGTAGTTTTTCGATGCCTCTAATAATATTTCTACCTAAGTAAATATGATGAATCCATCACTGAATATGCTCAGCACAGTGCGCGATCTTTTGCGCTATGCGGTAACCCGCTTCAACAACGCCAAAAGTCACGCAAATCCTCAGCGTGATCGAACGCCGTGCCAGCGACCGCACACCAGCAGCCTATATCACCAACGAAGGTTGGTTAGGAAGCTACCGCTTTTATGTCGATGAACGCGTGATTGTGCCGCGTTCTTTCATCGCCGAATTAATTCCCGATTTATTTTCGCCATGGCTAGATGCCGACCGTGTGGAATCTGCTTTAGATGTCTGCACTGGTTCTGGTTGCCTCGCGATTATGCTAGCCGACGCCTTCCCACAAGCGAAAGTCGATGCCCTCGACATCTCGAAAGAAGCCTTGCAAGTAGCACAGCGCAATGTCGAAGAATACGAATTGCAAGACCGCGTGCGTTTGTTCGAGTCGAATTTGTATGCCAGCTTGCCAGCGACCAAATACGATTTAATCATCAGCAACCCGCCTTACGTCAACAGTGGCTCGATGCAAAAGCTGCCACAAGAATATCGCGCCGAGCCAGAAATTGCGCTCGCAGGTGGCCAAGATGGTATGGATTTAGTACGCCAAATCGTCTATGGCGCAGCGAATTTGTTGACCGATGAAGGCGTACTCGTGATCGAAATCGGTAATGAACGCGCCAATGCGGAAGCTGCTTTCCCGGATACCGAATTCACTTGGCTGACCACTAGCGCCGGTGACGATATGGTGTTCTTGCTAACGGCTGAACAGGTACGTGATTTAGCGAGCAAGGCTTAACCTAGCTTTGTAGGGCGAGCGGCATGCCGCTCGTCGTTTTTTTCTGGTGACGCAGCTTGGCTGCGTCATTTTTATTGGCCCTACTCTGGCACAAGATGATACGTTTTTCTGCAGTGAGCCTCATGCGCGGCACCAAGGTTTTATTTGAAACCGTGGACCTCGTTATCAACCCCGGCGAAAAAGTCGGCCTAATCGGCGCTAATGGCGCGGGTAAATCCAGCCTGTTTGCGATGTTGCGCGACAATCTGCATCCTGATGCGGGGGATCTCGGTTTCCCTAGAACTTGGCGCCTCGCCTATGTGGCGCAAGAAACGCCAGCGCTAGAGCGCGCCGCACTCGACTATGCGATCGACGGTGACGTTCACTTGCGTAGCTTGGAAGCGCGCTTAGCCGAATTGGAAAACGATCACGGTAACGAGAGCAATGAGCATGGCGAAGAACTCGGCAATTTGCATGCAGCCTTGCTCGACGCCGATGCTTACACCGCACAATCGCGCGCCGAACAATTATTGCTGGGCTTAGGCTTTACGCTAGAACAAATGTCGCAGCCGCTGACCAGCTTTTCGGGTGGTTGGCGCATGCGTTTGAATTTGGCGCAAGCCTTGATGTGCCCATCTGATTTATTGCTGCTCGATGAACCAACCAATCACTTGGATTTGGATGCGATTTTATGGCTGGAAGATTGGCTCAAACGCTATAGCGGCACACTCGTCATCATTTCACATGATAGGGATTTCTTAGATGGCGTCGTCAATACGATTGTGCATATCGACGAGCGCAAGCTAGTACGCTATAGCGGCAATTATTCAGCCTTTGAACGGCAACGTGCAGCTAAATTAGTGCTTGCAGCTGGCATGATGGAAAAACAAATGCGCCAACGCGCCCATTTGGAATCCTTCATCAACCGTTTTAAAGCAAAAGCCTCGAAGGCGAAACAAGCGCAGAGCCGGGTTAAAGCGTTGGCGCGGATGGAAGAAATCGCACCGCTACGCGCTGCCGCTGAATTTTCGTTTGAATTCCGCGAACCAGCGAATGCACCGAATCCTTTGCTGGTATTGGATGATGTCCGCGCTGGCTATACGATTCACACCGAAAACGAACCCGATCAGCAAAAAGTGATCGTCAAGGACATTCAATTTACCTTGCAAATCGGGCAACGCATAGGTTTGCTCGGTGTCAATGGTGCCGGTAAATCAACCCTGGCGTGACGATGAATCGCCGCTCTGGCATTTGGTGAAAATCGCGCCGAATGTGCGTGAGCAAGAACTGCGCAATTTCTTGGGCGGCTTCAATTTCCCCGGCAATATGGTCACTAGCCCGATCAAACCCTTTTCCGGCGGTGAAAAAGCGCGCTTAGCCTTAGCGCTCATTGTTTGGCAACGTCCGAACTTGCTGTTGCTGGATGAACCAACCAACCATTTGGATTTGGAAACGCGCGAAGCCTTGACGATGGCGCTTGCGCAATTTGAAGGCACGCTAGTATTGGTCTCGCATGATCGCCACCTGCTGCGCGCATCGACCGATCAATTCATCATCGTCGCCGATGGTCGCCTGCAACCTTTCGATGGGGATTTGGATGATTATCGCGATTGGCTATTCCAAACTCGCTTAGGCAAACCTACCGACAAAACTGATAAGACAGATAAAAAAACGGCCAAACCTGCCACGCCTTTGCCAGTCGCCAAGAAAGAAAACGAATTGCCACAAGCACCTGTGGTGGTCGATAAACGCGATCAAAAACGCCAAAGCGCAGAAGAACGTCAGCGCTTATCGAGTTTGCGCAAACCAATTGAAAATCGCATCAAGCGCTTAGAAGAAAAGATGGAAAAACTGACAGCGCAAAAGACTGAGCTAGAAAAGCAATTGGCTGGCACAGAAATTTACGCACCGGAAAACAAAGACAAACTCCGCACGATGTTGGCCGACCAAAGCTATGTCGCGCGTGATTTGGGAGAACTCGAAGCTCAATGGCTAGATGAACAAGCGGCGTTAGAAGCGCTCACTTGAACCTGCCTCAAGATTGCGAGGCCACTCAGCGTTACTCTTTCAAGGAAAACAGCATGCAAATCGCTTATTGGACAGTCCTTATCGCAGGTTTGATGCCCGTGGCAACGGTCGCTTTCGCCAAAGCCCAGCGCAACTACGACAACGCCGATCCTCGTACATGGTTAGATCGCCAGCAAGGTTTTCGACGATTAGAAAAAAAAAATTTTTTTCATTTTTTTTTATTCTCTACACACCATGTCTGTCACCCTGCCCTTGAGTGGTATCCGCGTTCTCGATTTGTCGCGCCTATTGCCTGGCCCAGTCGCTAGCCTGCGCTTAGCACAGATGGGGGCCGAGGTGATCAAGATAGAGCAACCCGGTGATGGCGATTATGCGAGAGCGATTGGCCCGATCAAAAATAAGGTGTCGCAGTTTTTTATAGCTGTCAATCACGACAAATCCATCGTCCGCCTTGATTTGAAAGCGGACGATGGGCGCAACAACTTCTTGAAAATGGTGCGCGACGCCGATGTGGTGCTCGAAAGCTTTCGCCCCGGTGTAATGGATAAGCTTGGCCTAGGTTGGGCCTCGCTAAAAGAAGTCAATCCTAAGCTGGTGATGTGTGCGATTTCTGGCTATGGCGCCGATGGGCCATATGCCGAGCTAGCCGGGCATGATTTGAATTACATTGCCATGTCGGGCATGTTGCAGCAAAACGTCGGTGCCGACGGTAGCCCGGCGCTGCCGAATTTACAGATCGGCGATTTGCTCGGTGGTGCGCAGCAAGCGGTACAAGGGATTTTAGCGGCGCTGTTAGCGGTGAAAATGGGTGGCGCTGGTTGTTTTGTCGATATTTCGATGACCGATGGCGTACTGGCTAACAACATCATGCCACGCGTCGCGGTCAATGCGAGTGGCAAAGCAGCACCTGCTGGGCGCGATTTACTGACGGGTGGCGTGCCTTGTTACAACGTCTATCCAACCAAAGATGGCCGCTATCTGGCAGTCGGCGCGCTAGAACTGAAATTTTGGCAGGGTGTGTGCGAAGTCTTGCAACGGCCTGATTTGAAGCGCCAGCACTGGATGTGTGGACAAGAAATAGGTGGTGCAGAAGCATCAGCCTTGAAAACCGAACTCGACCATCTTTTTGCCCAACAAACACTAGCACAGTGGTTTGAACGCTTTGCTGGTGTTGATTGCTGTGTAAGCCCGGTGCTGACGATGGAAGAAGCGATGGCCCATCCCTTATTTGCAGCACGCAACATGCTCACGCTAGCGCAACATGAAACCGAGGGCGCTTATTGGCAAGCTGCCTCGGGAATACAGTTTCGCCCATAGCACGCCGCAGGCGCTGCCCATCAACTGCATTCAACCGAATTTGACTGGCCCAGCACCTTGTTTGAACGTGGCTTCTTGCTTTTCTTTGTCTTTCGCCTTGGGTTGATAAGCACTGACCAACTGCCCGTCCACCAGCCCTAGGGTCGTGCCGGGCATATCATCCTTAGCGATCCAGACTTGCTTGCCGATTTTGACCTCAGTGCCAAAGTGCACTGTCTTGCCCATTTCGATGTGAGCGTCTTCGTCACACTTCAAATTTTCCGATAATTGCTGTAGCTCTTGGTTCAGAATGGCAATTTCTTGCGTCAACATTTGCCCCGTGCTAGCGATTTTTGCCATGGTTGATGGCTCGGCTTTTTTCGGATTTGCTTTGAAAAATTTGACGAGCATGACGAGCTTGTCCAATTCTTCTTTTTTCTTTTGCAATGCGCGCTGCTTGTTGGCAATCGCCTCATCAACAAAAGGGTCCATACCAACTAGTAAGCGGGTTTTGACACCCGACGGCGCGCCCATAATCATCGCTTTAATCATGTGCTTAGCCTGAGTCACGCCACCAATGATCTGGCTAATTTTGGAGCCAGTTTTACCGACCAAAATATCGTTTAAGGCGATCAACTCGCACTGTCTCGCGCTGCGATCAATGTAGATCGAATCGCCCGCTTCAATATGCGCATTTTCGACGAACAATGCTTGCACCGATGCCTTGCAGCGAATCACTGCGGTATCGGCTGGCAAGCTAGTAGCGCCGGGACGACTGTCTGCATGACCGATGATGCCGCCAGAGACAGAGACGTTACCACCGGCTTCGATCTCAGCCGCCTCTAAGGTGCCGCGTATGATAACGTCGCCCGTGACTTTGATACTCATGCCAGAAATGACATCGCCATTGACGTGCAGTGTGCCGTCAAACACGATATTGCCAACCGACATATCAACGTTAGGTACTTCGATGACTGGATTGACGATGCAACCATAGCCCGTTAGCACTGGTTGACCTTCAATCAACGCCACCAAGATATTGGGGTCTTCAGCAGGTGCCGCACCGGGGTATTCGTGCCCAAAGTGCAAATCTGGCAGTGGTTGTGGAAACGCTACTTGGCCAGTGATATCGATGCCATTTGTGCCTTGAATCGGCGGAAAGCGCTGCACCAAGCGATCGCCGGGCTGCACAATCAGCAAGTGTGATAAATCGCGAAACTTGACGACAGCGCCGTCATCGACATGGGATAACTCATCGCGCTTTTCGTCAAGCAAGCTTTTAAAGCGGGTAGGAATGCCTTCATTGGGTTGTTCGCCGCGTGCAACCAGCAGATTGTCGCATTTGCCAGCAGCAACGGCTTGGGCGATTTCGGCATGCAAGATGCCAAAAGAAATTTTATTGAAACGTAGTAATTCATCTACTTGCTGCGTGGTGATGGGTTTGCCACCATCAGCAGGCACTATAGTGAGATAAGCCGCCATCAAATCATCAGCGACATCTAGCATCACTTCTGCATCACGCCGCCTAGCGATGACCCAAATCAAGATTTCTTTCGCGCTACGGCTGTGAGCTAAAAAATCATTGACGGCGTTGTCATCTAACTTGAAATCAGCAAATCCAGCATCGGCCAAGCTTTCTTTCAGGATCGTCTGATTGATAGGCCGATGGGCATGTGGATCGAAATGGGCTTGCAACTCACCACTGTCTTCGTTGAGCAAAAACCAAATGGCAACATTATGTTCGTTTGGTATTTCATCAGCCACTGAAGCGAGCACGTCTCCTTGCAAATTTCTTTGCAATACGCCCTCATCCACCGAAGTTTCTAGCTGCTGCATACCTTCTCCCGCATCTACACTTTTGATATCGACACAAACGAGCGCAGCATGAGCCGTGGTCTGCAATTTAGATCGTCAAGCTGCAATAGTTGCATCATATACCCAATTTTTCAAAATCGAAGTATTAGCAAGTACCCAAGCGGAACCGAAAAACCGCAAGACAAGACGAAATATGGCAAGACCAACGAATTGGCAAAGCGCGTAAATTTATTGATTAGAGCATAACAGAGCAAATTTTCTCAATGTGTAAAAGCAATATTTATTGCAAAAACAATAGAAAACAAAGCGCTCTGCAAAATGATGTGAAATTAAAAGTAAAACGCCTCACGCTGCAAAAATACAACACAACAGCTAGTGTAGGCGTTTCACCATTAGCACAGAATTGATGAGGAATTAATCCTTGGGGATGTTTGAATAGAGATCTTGCCCAGCTTGATTAATATGGCGCCGTAAATCGCGCCGCTCATCTGGGGTTAAGCGATTGGGGCGTTTATTTGCCTCATTCCGAGAATCAAGCACGTTCGCCAAGCGGCGGCGCTCTTCTATTGCCTTGTTGTCGAGCATAGCGGCCCTATCGCTCCGTAGCTCAAACCGCAATGCTTTATCGGTGGCCCTGGCATCCGATGCTGCTGGAGGAACAGGATCTGCGTGAGCGGTTGCGATGCCGCCGATCAGAATACACACCGCAAAAAACGATTCGAACAATGACGAATCGGTCTTTCTGGCTTCCAAGTTCATGATAATCTTCTTTCGCTATACTTCAAATCCGGTTATATCTGGGATACTGCTTTTTTTTGGCATTGTACGAAACTTTTGGCGCAATTCCATCAGATTGTTTTGAGTGTAAGGCGGATCTTTAGCGACGTTAAGTCCTATCGGGTAAAGTGTGTAACACATTGTAATGCTCGTGTCACAAGCATTTTCCATCCACGCATAAGACGTTACCATAGCACTATGAACACATCCAATACCACTACAAACTCCTCGAATCACCAAGCCAAAATTTTGGTTGTGGATGAGGTGCCGATGATTACCTTCCTAAACCCTTCAATCCACGCGAATTGGTGGCCCGTATTGGCGCCGTGTTACGTCGCAAAGGCCCGGACGAAATTCCTGGTGCCCCTTCTGAAACACCGCAAAGCTTCACTTTTGGCGATTTTGTCCTCGACCTTGCCACCCGTACCCTGAAAAAAAATGGCGAAGCTGTGCCATTAACAACAGGTGAATTTTCGGTACTAAAAGTATTTGCTCGCCACGCTCGCCAACCTCTATCACGCGAAAAATTGATGGAACTTGCACGTGGTCGCGAATATGAAGTGTTTGATCGTAGTCTGGACGTGCAAATTTCCCGTTTGCGCAAGTTGATTGAACCTGATCCGTCCAACCCGTTATATATTCAAACGGTATGGGGCTTGGGTTATGTATTCATCCCCGAAGGGCAACCGCGCTAAGGACAGGCGCGCATGCAACTTCACCTGCCAACACAACGCTACGCCTGGTTGGGCGGTAGCTTGTTTTGGCGCACCTTCATTTTGATCGGATTCATCATCACGGTCAGCATGGCAGCGTGGGTCGCTAGTAGTCACTTCCTTGAGCGCGGCCCAAAAGCACAACAAATGGCGGCACGCATCATTTCCACTGTCACCATTACACGCGCCGCACTCACACATTCCCGCCCGGCGTGGCGTACCGAATTATTGTTCGAATTATCGAGCAACGAAGGTATCCGCATTTATTCCCTAGAAAGTAATGATCGCATTGAGCCGCTACGCGACATGTCGCTGATGCCGGATCTAGAAAACATCGTACAAGCGACGCTCGGTAGCGACACCAAAATCGCAGGGCGTGTGAATGGCATGGCGGGGTTTTGGGTCAGTTTTAAAATTGACGACGATGACGAAT